>JBEKWD010000146.1:0-6400 GCA_049513435.1 Steroidobacteraceae bacterium
TCCGGAAAAAAGCAACGCGCATGACAGGAACGAATAGCCGACCAGCGCTGTGCCGAGCATCTGCAACAAGCGCTCTCTTTCCAGCGCCCATTCAATTTGAAGGAGCTTTCCGTGCAAGATGAGCTGATCGAATAGCGCGCCCCCGGCGCTCTGCAGTATTCGCACGGCTTCCAGTGGATTGACCGATCCGGAGCTCACGCAGACCTCCGCAGATCTACCCGCGGCGGCCGACCACGTAGCCGACCAGCAAACTCGCTCCCGCGACGATAGCGATCGCCTGCCATGGCTGTTCACGTACGTAGCCGTCGGTGGCCCTGACTGTGCTGCGGGCACGCTCAATCAGAGGAGCTCCGATGTCCTGCACGGATTCCTTGGCCGCAGCAACGCGGGCCTGCAGCTTGGCCTTGACACGGGCCAGATCCTCGCCGTTCAGCGATGTGGTCGATTGAATCAGATCCTCCATATCCGCGACGAAATTCTTAAACTCGCGCGCGACGCTGGAGATTGCTGCTTCGGTGGCCTCGGTTTCGTTGGCATTGGCGCTGCTTCCATTCGCGTCCAGTGTTCGAGTTGATGGGGCTTGCATCGCTCTCTCCTGCTTACTCATCGTTGTTGATCTTGATGTCGTTGTGCACTGCCTTGACACCATCGGTATGGCGCGTGATGGCTATGGCCTCGTCGATCGATTCCTGTGTCTTGGCGCTCCCAGACAGCCACACCACGCCATTCGTGTCGGTATCGACATGAATGCGTGCCAGACTGGTTAGTTGTTCTGCGGCTAACCTGGCCTTGACTTGGGTTGTGATGGCGGAGTCTTTCACGTATGCCAGCGCATGCGATCCGGTCATAGCCGCATCTTCGTCGGCTAACGTGACAGCGCTTCCGAGCAGCGTACCCAGGAGCACGCAGGCGATCGAAAAATTGATTTTCATGGTATTTCCACAAACTTTTAAGCGAGTTCGATTATCGTGCTCGCTGGCACTGGCATCTGTTCGCTGCCGTACCCTTGCAGTGTGGATAGCTTGCGCGAACGCGGAAAAGCCCGCGCGGATCACGCCGCGCGGGCTTCTGATTACATCAAGTGCGTTGGCTTGTGGATCTATGTATTGGAAGTCACCGCAACGCTGTGGTCGGATTGTTGATGATCACCTCGACGCGGCGATTCTGTTGTCGACCAAAGGCGGAATCATTGCCCGCGACCGGTAAGCTTTCACCCTTACCCGATGCAGTGAGTCTGCCGGGCGAGACACCCTGTGCGACGAGATAAGACATCACGGCGTCAGCGCGGCGCCGAGACAGTGCGTCGTTGTATTCCACGGTACCCGTGCTATCCGTATAGCCTTCAATCGCAGCGGTACGGTCGGGGTAGCGACCCAGGAAAACGACCAGCCTGTTCAGATTGCCGGAGGCATTTTCCTTCAGCACTGAACCTCCGGTCGGAAACAGTACATCGCCCAAGGTGACGACCAAGCCGCGATCTGTGACTCGCGCTTGCAGCGTGTCGATCTGCTGTTGCAACTCCGAGGCTTGCTGTTTGGAATTCGCAGCCGCCAGGTTAGCGCTATCGGCCTCCATGTGGGCATTCAGCGCCGACTGGTTTGAACTCGCAGCCGCCATGTTGGCGGTATCGGCCTCCATGTGCGCATTCAGTGCCGACTGGTTTGAGCTCGCAGCCGCCATGTCGGCGCTATCGGCCTCACTGCGTGCCTCGACGGCCTGTTGGTTCGAGCTCGCGGCCGCCACATTGGCAGCATTCGCATCGCCCCGCGCCGCATCGGCCGCCATTTTCTGTTCGGCTCCCTCGGCTCTTGCCGTTAGAACCTGGCCGCGGGCCACATCGAGCTCATGTGTGCGAGCATCGAGCCGCGCCTTGTCACGTTGCGCACTGAGCGCCGCGCGCTGATCTTCGGCGAGCCGAGTCTCGGCCTGCGCCCTGGCGATGTCGACTTTGCGATCAGCCATATAAATTCGATAGGCGATCAGGTCCTGATCGGTTTCCGGCTGTTCGGCCGTACGCACGGCGGTATCAGCCGCCTGAATGGCTATCGGTGCACGGGTCGCGAGAGCTGGATCGGACTGCAGCTGCGTCAGTCGGGCGCGCGCTTCGGCCGCACCAGATGGTTTCATTGGCGTGGTCGCGCAGGCCGCCAGAATCGAGGCAACGGCCGCCGCTACCAAGGTCGTTCTGATATTGGGAAGTTTGAGACTGGTTTTCATTGCGGTACTCCGGAGCTGCGCTGCATTTCCTCAATCAAGGTACCGGTGCTGCGCGTCATCTCGTTGTTCACGGCATTGGCCTTTACGTCCGCAGTCTTTGCGGTTGCCAGTTCAGCGTCGGCGGTCGACTCCTCGGCGAGGCGCTGGGCCGTGATCATTTTTTTGTCACTCACTGCGGCGTCAGCCGACGCGATTTTCACGCGCGCGTTGCTGAGGTCATCAGATGCGTAGCGGCCAGCTTCCGCCTGCTCTGCAGTGGCAATCGCGTGTCGAGCCTCCTGCAGGCTCGCGGTCGGCGGCGGCGGTGTCGCGCACGCGCAGAGCGCGAGCGCTCCTGTGAGGCCAAATGCCATGCGCAGTCGCGAGCGACCGAGCGGTTCGGATTTCCTATTCATATCAGTATCTCTATCTTGTGACGACGGACTGCAGACTCAGTGAGCTATCCATCAGTGCGGCAACAGTGCGCGTTCGCTCTACGCAGGTCGGTGCGCGAACGAACATAGGGAACTAATACCAATAATCAATAACGGTGCGTCAGTAGCCGCGTCGAATTCGGATACGATGGAGTCGTGGATGCTTCGACTTCTAGGACCTCGCCTCGCTGAGCGCTGCTGACGGGCGCGACGGCCGCGTTTGCGGCTAAGGTGTTGCACAGTGACAGCTGATGTCCTTCTGGAGAGCGAACTGATCTGCCCGAACTGCGGGCATCGACAGATCGAGACCATGCCAACCAATGCCTGCATCTACTTTTACTCGTGTGCAGGTTGCGGCACGATGTTGCGACCCAAGCCCGGCGACTGTTGCGTCTTCTGCTCCTACGGTTCAGTCCCTTGTCCGCCGATTCAGGCTGCGAATCCATGTTGCACGAGGCCCAGTGCATAACCGGCAGCTTCCGCGGTACACCGATATCTCGGCAGCTGAGCCGAAATTGTGCTGCTAGGGCGGGGGCTTTCTGAACAGGAAAAGAGCCACGAGTAGCGCGGCGAAGGCGCCGGTATGGCGTCCGGAGCTCGGCGTTGGTCGTGACTATGCGCTGGCGCTGGCGGCAGAGCACGGGATCGAGAGAGCCCCAGCACGATCTAGTCAGGCAATTTGGCACGTGTAAAAAGAAACTCGGCGCATGGCCGAGCTTCTTATCCCCGAAAAAGCAGCGCGCTTGGCTCTATTTGTGCGCTTTGCGTCCGCGCAACACAACAAGGCAACCGGCCAACAACGTTAGGCCAGCCATGGTCGAAGCCGGGTCAATTTCCGGAGCAGACACTATGTCGGACTTGATCATATCGGTCTTGGACTCATTCTTGCCGTCATAGGTAAAGCTCTTCAGTGCCGGCCAGTTCGGATCCAGCTTCGACTTCATCAGATCAAGCCCCCAAGTGCCCACCGCTGGATGCACCGGCATATCGGCGGCGAGGATGCTCAACGGCAGCATCAATGCCGCGTTCAGCACTGCCAGTGCAACAAATCGACCGCGATAATTCATGGCCTGATCCCTTCAAGGTTGGGAGGTGACGCACGCATGCAGCCTAACCACATTGGTTGTGGCACATCGTGCGGTGGGCAACATAGCGGCATGCGCGGCGATATGGGTGTTGTCGCTCCAGATGACGCCATCAGCCAGCTCTGGCAGAACCTTGAGCACGAGACGGGCTTCGGAGAGTTTGCCTTTCAAACGTAAGTCTGTATTCCTGCTGCGGCTTGAATTCGATTGGCTTAAGGAATGCCGCGCGCATCGGTGTTTCAGTGGTGGAGCGGAAGGGGATCGAACCCTCGACCTTCGCATTGCGAAGGCCATTGTGTCAGCCCGAGCGTGCACGCGAGATTCTTCACCGCGGCTGTGCCTGATCGAATGGCTACGGCGCGGGCCGGTTACGCGACTCGAAAGGTTCATGCGGCCGCCGGAAAGCGCTCCGCACCGCTCATCTACGCCGCGGCGCAAGTCTGCTCGGCGCAGGCGCGCGTAGGTCTACGCGTTTGCTCAAGACTTCGCCGCGCCCGCATCGCTGAAGCCATACGCAGCTCGATCGAAGGCGCAGACGCGCGTTCTTTGCGCGAGTACGGGCTGGGTCTTGTACCAGACCACTGACCAGCTAAATAGACCGGCCATCAGAATGACCGTCGGGCCGCCGGCGCCCGTGCAGTACAAGTTGATACGGCGACCGCCGATGTCTGACCCGGCTAGGCGTAGGGCAGTATCCGCTCGTCCGTAGCCGTGGCGGGTGCAGGGGCGGGCTCGGCTAGGACGATGTTACTGACGGAAAGCTGCAGGGCCGCCGCGAGAGGCAACCATGCCAAAGGACCGGCCGCTGGCGTAAGTCGTCCTGCAATTCCCATCTGCGACCCCTTCTAATCGTAACTAGGTCCGCTGGTTGACCGATCAGATTCTCAGAAGGTTCCCATCAGAGGCGCAAATAGCCTCCGACCCCGCCCGGATAACGCACTGGTAGCGCTCACGATGCGCGCGTCATCTTTGCGGGTTTTTGGTCGCGGTAATTGGCATTGCTGAGGCCGTTTCGAGATTCATGTTCCAAGCGTTCACGTTCCACGGACCGGTTTTGTCAGCAAGCAGTTGATCATAGACCGCCTTAAAGCGATCACCGTTCGTTTCAGACTGTTGCGCGGACCAGAACATACGTCCAATGAGGTAGTTGTTCTGCAACTCCTCCCACGAGCTAAAAGTTTGCTGCAGCCTGAGGGCTGCAGGCATGATGCGGCCCCATGCCTCGTCTTCTGACAGGTAGCCGACCAAATATCCCCAGCGACAAAGCATTATGTAGCGGATCAGATCCCAGCCGAGGATGCTCTTGCCCGCCAGCGAGCGATGATATCTGCGCGCGAGCTCGAGAGAAATCACGCCAATCCCAGTTCCGGTTAACGCAGCGCTTTTTGCGGCGGCGCTCTCCACCTCCTTAAACTGCGCGTCGCTGAGTAAATCGACCTGACTGCCAAGCTCCTCGAAGGCCTGACGATGTCCCACAAACTGGAGCCGGGTGAGCGTGGACAGCAATTCATTTCTGCCCTGGACATTCCACGACTGCGACAGGATCTTAAGTCCGCCTACTCGCGCCTCAAACGTCCTAATCTCGCCCCCCAGAAGATCCTGCTGCTTGCCATTGAATTGAAAAAGTATCGCGGTCGTTGCCAATGCCCACGCATGAGGAGTGCCCGAAGCTACCGGAATGCTGGGGCGTTGACCGATAACCACATCCGTCCCGGGTACGATGGGCTGCAGCGAACCCATGATCGGCGCTACCGAACCATTGGGCATCTGGCACTTCATATCGCCGAGGTACGTTCCGCCTGCGCTCGCACAGGCTCCCTCGGGGCTTGCGCTAAGCGGCGTCGGCTCGGCAGCGCTAGCGGTCCAAGTGATAAGTATTCCGAATGCAAGCAGAGAGCTTGCTGCGGCGCAATTAAGAGCGGCTCCCGGTCGCATAATGGCCTCAGGAGGAAATCGTGCGCGCATGGATAGCACCGAATAACCTCGCCCCGCCAGCAGAGGCTCATAAAAGTGTGGTGCCCTTCGAAGTTTTGAAGAGGCTCGGTGCATTACGTGAGAAAGCTCGCGCTGGCAGCAGTTGGCTAGGCCACTCTAGTACTAATTATCGTCGCCGGTGTACCGGGCTCTTAGCGCTGCCAACGCAGTGTCGATTTTCTGTATGACCTCGTCGTTTATCCGTACCGATATCGCTTTGTCTTTGCAATACGCGGCCTGAAGAAAAGCGATTCTCGCCTTGGCGATGCGCAGTGCATCAATGATCGCCGCCCGGTCTGTTTCCTTTGTCATTGCTATGCCTCGAGAGGGACCTTGCGCAGGCCAATCTTTCTGGGGCAGTGCCGTGGGCGGACAAAAGCTTAGAAGCCGGGCAGCGGCGCATGCGCTTTGGTTGCGGCGTAATCATGGCACGAGGAGTTGTGAAACGACCGAACCCCCCAATCGAAGAGAATGGGTGATTCGGCCCGCCGCAATGTCGTCTATCTTGAGGCAGGGAGGCCAAACAAGGTCAGCGTTAGATGCTGGAAGAATGCAGTGAAGGAAAGTGGCATCGTAGGGATGCAAGTGGAAAGCGACGGGCATAGTACTGCTGAAGACATAGATAAAAAGCCGACCGATTGTGATGCTAGACGTTTGGACCTTGACGCGGATTGGCTGCTCGCTCTCCGTATTTGCCAAAAAAGATGCCGG
>JBEKWD010000147.1:0-6366 GCA_049513435.1 Steroidobacteraceae bacterium
CTCGGTATTATAAAAGCCGCGCGCGTTCTCGCCGCAGCGCTCGCGACAGCTGTCGTGCCGGGGTGCGGGCCCCGAATACCAGGCGCGCAGGCGCACCGAGCGCGGATGGTAATGCGGATCGGGATCGAGCGGATGCTGGCAGGTCGAGAGCAGCAGCAACGTGTGCATCTCGAAGCGCAGATCGACGTAATCGCCGGCGCGGCAGTGCTGTGGGTGGAAGCGCAGCGCGCCGCTCTCATCGACCGTCACACGTGTGAAGAAGTTGATATTCGCGATCAGGTCGCGCTTACCCAACCCGTATTTGCCCAGCTCGTTGAGCATGCTGTCGCGGCCGTTCTTGTGAAAGTCGTTGCGCTGCTCCTGAAAGCGGCTCGCGCCATATCGGCTCGTGACCAAGGCGGCGTCCGACAGGCCGCAGATCGTGTCGTGCCAGCCGCAGCTGTCGGCCGTGATCGAGCACAGAATGCGGCCCATGTCCGAGTAACACACGCAACCGGCCGTCAGAAAGGCCGTGTGCTGTGCCTTGAGCGTGTCGGCCATGTTGTAGCGCTCGAGCAGTGATTCAAAGTTAAAGAGCATCGCGGCGACATTGGCGCCAGCCTCCAGCGCCTCGATGCGCAAGGAGGTCCCACGTCGCACAACGCCGGACCAATGCTCGCCCTGCTGCAGGGTTTGCACCCACAGGGGCACCGATGCCTCACCGGCCTGCACTGCGACGCGCTGCGACTCACTCCCCATACCTACACGCTAGTGCAAGCAGGCCGGATTCGTAAAGGCCTTGCACCAAGGACGCTCAGCCGCGCTCGGTAGGGCACCGCGGGAGTGCGAGATGCGAGCAATTCGGCGCTGCGCGGTGCCGCACGCGCGGCATGAGGCTTGCAGAATGGCCTGTGGCATTGGACAGTTGGATCCGCATTAGTCATATCAGGAGTGTCGTGGATGCAGATCCTGCAGCCGCTGTCGGCCCGGGCGAAGCTGGTCATCGGCATTGCCTCCTTCGTGCTGCCAGTGCTGCTCTGGAGCGCCGTGAGCTACGTGCCCTGGCTGTGGCATCCACAAATCATGATCACCGATCCGGGATCCGTCAGCTACCTGGAGGTCGGTGCGCATCTGCCGCGCGCTGCATTCGCCAGCGAAGTCGCTGACGCGAAACAGGAGAACCGCGCAGCGCCTCGGGGCGTGCCCGCCAATCCGATCTATCTGCCCAGTCCAGGTCAGGTGCTGGCCGCCTTCTACACCTCATTCACGACGCCGCCGCCGACCCGCGATGGCCAATGGCTGCATCAGAGTCTCTGGCACAGCATCCAGATCATCTTCTGGGGATTCACGATCTCCTCGATGCTGGGCGTGCCCATCGGGGTACTGTGCGGGGCCTACGCCTCCATCGCGCGCTTGAATGAGCCCTTCATCGAGTTCTTCCGCTACCTGCCGGCGCCGGCCTTCGGCGCATTAGCCGTCGCGATCCTCGGCATTTACGATGGACCGAAGATCGCGGTAATCGTGATCGGCACGTTTTTCCAGCAGGTGCTGATCATTGCCAACACCACGCGCAAGCTCGATCCGGCTTTGCTCGAGGCCGCGCTGACGCTCGGTACGCGCAGCCGCCAGTTGCTCATGCGCGTCGTGGTCCCCGGCATCTTGCCGGATCTGTACCGTGATCAGCGCATCCTGCTCGGTTGGGCCTGGACTTACCTGATCGTCGCAGAGCTGATCGGCACGACCTCGGGCATTACCTGGTTCATCACGCAACAGGCGCGCTATCAGCACTTTCCCAACGTCTATGCGGCCATTGCCATGATCGGCATCCTTGGCCTCGGGATCGACAACATTCTGGCTTTCATCGGGCGCCGGATCTTTCCGTGGGAGCGCACGCTGGCCACAACCGCCTGATATGCTCGAGAGCGCCGTGACCGAGACCATGAAAGATATCGTGCTGCCGAGTGAGCTGCTGCCCTCGTACCGGCAGCAGTCCGACGCCGTGCGAGCGCGCTTCAAGCGGCTGAAGGCGCGCGAAGTGATTCTGACCGTCTCGCATCTGGATAAGAACTTCGAGCGCGGCGGGCGCAGCATCGTGGCGCTCAAGGACATCAATCTGCAGACCTACAGGCGCGAGTTTCTTTGCGTCGTGGGTCCGTCGGGGTGCGGCAAATCGACACTCGCGCGCATCCTCGCCGGGCTCGAGCGACATTCCTCGGGCGAGGTCTTGTTGCAGGGGCAAGCGGTTAACGGCCCGGGCAAGGATCGGGGCATGGTATTTCAGGGCTACACGCTCTTTCCATGGCTCACGGTCAAGAAGAACGTGATGTTTGGGCTCGAGGTCAACGGTCATGGCAGGCTCGAATCCGAGCGCGAAGCCATGCAGTGGCTCGATCTGATCGGACTTGAGAAATTCGCTGACGCCTACCCGTCCCAGCTCTCCGGCGGCATGAAGCAGCGCGTGGCGATCGTGCGCGCGCTGGCGAACCAACCGCGCATCCTGCTCATGGATGAGCCCTTCGGCGCGCTCGATGCGCAGACGCGCGCGCGCATGCAGGCTCATCTGCTGGAGATCTGGCGTAAAATCGATATCACGATCATCTTCATCACCCACGATCTGGATGAGGCCATCTACCTGTCCGATCGCATCCTGGTGCTCTCGGCGCATCCGGGGCAGGTGCAGGAGCTCATCGAGGTGCCGGTGCCTCGCCCGCGAAATATCGCGCAGTTCGTAAGCCCGGAATTTCTTGCCACCAAAGCGCGCCTCGAAGAGCTCATTTACATCGCGCGACACGAAAGCGCGGAGGAAGCGGAGGAAGAGGCCTATCCGATGATGCGGCGCATGACCGACGTCACGGATAACGTGGAGTAGAGAGCTTAAGGCACAGTAGTCATGAGCGTGCGGCCAGTGCTACGCATGGGAGATCAGCGCCTGTGGCAAGTCAGTGAGCCGGTGCGTGCGCTGGGCACTGCGGCGCTGCGCGAGCTGCTGGCAGATATGCACGACACCATGCGAGCCCTTGATGGCGCAGGACTCGCCGCCCCGCAGATCGGCGTGCCGTGGCGCGTCGTGATCTTCGGCACCGGGGCGCCCAATCCGCGCTATCCGCAGGCCGAGATCGTGCCAGCCACCGTGCTGATCAATCCAAAGCTCGAGCCGATCGGCGAGGAGCTCGAATCAGGCTGGGAAGGCTGCCTGTCGGTGCCGGGCATGCGCGGCTGGGTGCCGCGTTATCAGCAGCTTCATTATCGCGGCGTCGATGAGCAGGGCCGCGCAATAGATCGGCAGGTGCGCGGCTTTCACGCCCGCGTGGTGCAGCATGAGGTCGATCATCTCGATGGCATCCTGTATCCGATGCGGATCACCGACATGCGACAGTTCGGTTTCAATGAGGAATTGTTTCCGGGCCAGACGGTTCAGGACGAGTGAACCGCGCTCAGTCCGTGCGCCGAGCCTCAAAAGAGGTCAATGCGCCCGCCGCATCGACCTCAAGACAAAGTTCAATGGGGCGGCAGCAGATCTGGCAATCCTCGATATAGGTCGCTGAGCCGGCCGAACAATCCGCGAGCGTCTCGAACGCCTCGCCGCAGTAGGGGCACTGCACCGGCAGGAATTGCGTTGCGGCTGGCTCGCCGCGCGCTGTCTGGCCGCTCGCAGGCACGCCCGACGGCTCGAATACGGGCTCAAGGCCGTAGAGCGCGTCGATCGCTTCGGGGTCGAGATTGGATATCGGGGCTTGCGGTCGCCGGCCGGTCATGCAGCGAGCCTAACAAAGCCGCGGCGCGATCGCGTAAGATCCTCGCCCCCCTGCCCAGCGGCGCATCCACATGGCAAATGCGAAGCCGAATTCGCTCGAGCAGTCGCTGGCCGAGCTGCACGCGAAGCTCGCTGGCGCATCTCGGCTGGATGAAGGTTCCAGAAAGCTGCTGCACGATGTGCTGCATGACATAGAGCGGCTGTTGCGCGAGCCGCGCCAATCGCGCCCGGCGCCCGCGCTCGGCGCGACGCACCGTCTGGAGACGCTCGCGGTCGACTTCGAAGCCGATCATCCCTCGCTGGCCGCGAGCCTGCGGGAGTTCATCGATCTGCTCGGCCGCGCCGGCCTGTGACCTAAGGTTGCGCAGTCGAGACGACTATTGAGCAGAGTGCGCGCCGGCGTGCTGCTGCATCCTCGTCTGGATCGAAGCCAGCACCTGCGGTAGCTGCGACTTCTGCGCCGGCGTCAATACGCCGTAGATCTGCTTGTCGATCTGGCTGCGCTGCGCGACCAGGTTGCTGGCTCGCGTCTGCGCTGCCTGCAGCGCGGCGGCGTAGTTGGGATCACCAGGATTGTGCAACGCAGCGAAATTCTGCGCGACCGATTGCCGCAGCGAAGCGTTCTGTGAGCGCGCGCTGCTCAGGATCTGACGCACCTGCGTCCTCTGATCCGGCGTGAGGTTCAATCGGCGTAAGGCACCGCCGAGCAGGAAGCCCCCGCGATGAAAACGTCCGCGATGGCCCCGGTGGCCTCGATGGTGCCAGCCATGGTCGCCGTCATAGCCGCCCCGGTTATAGCCGTCATGAGAGTCCTGCGTAGCAGGTACATTCGAGCTGAAGTCGCTGGGGGTCGCGGCCACTACCCCGCCAACCAGGCCGACGCTGGCCACCGTGGCCATCAGCCATTTCGTTCGATTGTTCATAATCTCGATTACCTCTGAAAGCCTGTGCATCCAACGTGTAAAACGTTGTAAGGGTCCGATAGGTGGACCGCGCCGGCTCAGAAATGTTCCGCCGCGTACGCGCGGCTAGGCCGAGATCGTGTCCTCGCGCGCATCTCGCTTGCGCTCGTGCCCCGACAGACGCCGCTTGCGAATGCGGATGCTCTGAGGTGTCACCTCGACGAGCTCGTCCTCGGCGATGAATTCGACCGCGTACTCCAACGTCAGCGGAATCGGCGGCGTCAGCAGGATGGCGTCGTCTTTGCCGGCAGCGCGGATGTTCGTGAGTTTCTTGGTCTTGATCGGGTTGACGATCAAGTCATTCTCGCGGCTATGAATGCCGATGATCATGCCTTCATAGAGTTTCTCGCCAGGACTTACGAACAGGCGCCCGCGCTCCTGCAATGCGAACAGCGCGTAGGCGACCGCCTCGCCATCCTCGTTGCTGACGAGCACGCCGTTGTGCCGATCGGGAATCTCACCCTTCACGGCCGCATAGCCGTCGAAGACATGACTGATCAGGCCCGTGCCGCGCGTCAGCGTCATGAATTCGCCCTGAAATCCGATCAGCCCGCGAGCCGGTACGCGATACTCCAGACGCACGCGACCCGTGCCATCGATGACCATATCGGTCAGCTCGGCGCGGCGCTTGCCCAGTGCCTCCATGACGCCGCCCTGATGGGCTTCGTCGATGTCGACGGTCAGGGCCTCGAATGGTTCGAGCACCTCACCGTCGACGATTTTCCTGAGCACCTGTGGTTTGCCGACCGCGAGCTCGTAGCCCTCACGGCGCATGGTCTCGACCAGGATGGTCAGGTGTAATTCGCCGCGGCCGAGTACCCGAAAGACGTCGGCGTCGGCAGTGTCCTCGACGCGCAGCGCGACATTGCTTTGCAATTCGCGGTGCAGGCGCTCACCGATCTGACGGCTGGTCACAAACTTGCCCTCGCGGCCTGCGAGCGGCGAGGTATTGACCTGGAAATTCATCGCGAGCGTCGGCTCGTCGACCAGGATAGGCGGCAGGCCTTGCGGGTTTTCAAGATCGCATATAGTCAGGCCGATGTTGACGTCTTCGATGCCTGTGACCGCGACGATGTCTCCGGCGGCCGCTTCCTCTACGGATACACGACGCAATCCCTTGAACGTCAGTACCTGGCCGATCTTGGCCACGCCGCGATCCTGCGCGCCCTCGCGCAGTGCGACGTTGCGCCCGGCGCGCAGCGTGCCCTGCCGGATGCGGCCGATGCCGATGCGACCGACATAGGAGTTGTAGTCGAGCGTGGAGATCTGCAGCTGCAGCGGCGCCTCAACGTCGGTGGGCGGCGGCGGCACGTGCTGCAGGATCGCCTCAAACAATGCGGTCATGTCCGGGTCGCGGCGCGTCATGTCTGTGCTAGCCCAACCTTGCAAGGCCGAGGCGTAGATGACGGTGAAATCAAGCTGCGCGTCGGTGGCGCCGAGCTTGTCGAAGAGCTCGAAGGTGCGGTCGACAACCCAGCCCGGCCGCGCACTGGGCCGGTCGATCTTGTTGACGACAACAATGGCCTTGAGGCCGAGCGCGAGCGCCTTGCGGGTCACGAAGCGCGTCTGCGGCATCGGTCCCTCGACCGCATCGACCAGCAACAGCACGCCGTCGACCATGGACAGTACGCGCTCGACCTCGCCGCCGAAGTCCGCGTGACCGGGGGTGTC
>JBEKWD010000148.1:0-6361 GCA_049513435.1 Steroidobacteraceae bacterium
CCATGTCGGCGCAGATCTTTCCGAGTGACGATACCCCGGGCGCGCGCGAGGCCCAGGTGGTTAATTTCATCGATCTGGCCCTCGTGACCTTCGCCACCGATGCGCAGTCGATCTACACCCAGGGCCTGCTTGATCTGCACGCAAAGACCAAGGACATGTTCCCGGACGCCGCAATGTTCTCAGCACTGAAGCCCGCACAACAGATCCAGTTGCTGACTTCGATCGAGAAGACGCCGTTCTTCAAGACCGTGCGGGATCACACGATCATGGGCGTGTTCGCGAGCCCGCAGCACGGCGGCAACTATGACAAGGTTGGCTGGAAGCTTATCGGCTTCGAAGACAAGCTCGCCTTCGCGCCACCCTTTGGCTATTACGACCGTTAGAGACCCGGAGAGCCGCAATGATCAAATACACACCTTCCACCGAAGTCGATTTTCTGGTGATCGGGTCCGGCGCCGGCGGCGCCGTCATGGCCAAGGAACTGGCGGTCGCAGGCTTTTCCGTCGTGGTCCTGGAGCAGGGCCCGTGGGGCGACTACGGGCACGAGCAGGATTTCAATAAGGACGAGCTCAATAACCGCTACCCCGATCCGACCGATGCGCTCATGAGCGATCCGAACAAACAGCGCAACACGTTCCGTCGCAATGCCTCCGAGAAGGCCACGCCGGGCCACCATACGTATGGCTGCGTGGTCGGTGGCGGTACCGTGACATACGGCGGCAGCAGCTGGCGTCACCTGCCATGGGAATTCAATGAGGCCAGCCAATTCGGCACCATCGAGGGCACAGGTGTCGCCGACTGGCCCCTGAGCTACGAAGAGATCGAGCCCTATTACACCAAGGCGGAATGGGAGATCGGCATCAGCGGCGAGCGCGTCAATACGCCACTGATGGCGCCGATGTCGAAACCCTATCCGGTGCCGCCCTTGCCGATGAAGAGCTCCGGCGCGTTGTTCAAAGTCGCCGCCTCAAAATTGGGCCTAACGGTCGTACCTAATGTTGCCGCGATCATCACGGTGCCCTATATGGGTCGTGGCGGCTGTATCAATTGCGGTATGTGCTCGGGCTATGGCTGTCAGGTCAAGGCGCGTTCGAGCTCCGCGGTGGCGCTGCTGCCGATTGCCGAGCAAACCAATCGCTGCGAGATCAGAGCCAACAGTTATGTGCGCGAAATATCGGTCAATGACAAGGGTAAGGTGACCGGTGCGATCTACTTCGACCAGCAGCGGCGCGAGATATTCCAGAAGGCCAAAGTGGTCGTACTCAGCGCCAACGGCACCGAGACTCCACGATTGCTATTGCTGTCGAGCTCGAAGCGCTTCCCGAATGGGCTCGCCAACTCGAGCGGCATGGTCGGCAAGTACTTGATGACCGGCAATGGCGGTGGCGCCACGGGACTCTTCGAGCATCCACTCAACGAGTACAAGGGATGCGTGACCGGCGCGGCGATTGTGGACTATGTCCCCAACGATACGCAGAAGCGCGGCTTCTACGGCGGCGGCCGCATGACCGCGCGCGGCTTTACGACGCCAATCGAATACGGGCTCGGTGGGGTGCACAGTTCAGCCACCTGGGGCGCGAGCTACAAGAAGGCGCTCATCGACCAAGCCAATCACAAATTGGCCGTCTCGAATTTTATTTCGCAGCTGCCAGTCGAGACTAACACCGTCGATCTGGATCCGGACGTCAAGGATGCGTGGGGCCTGCCGGCGATGCGCATCACCACGACCAGTCATCAGAACGACTTCAAAGCCATGCAGTTTTTCATCGATCGGTCGGTGGAGATTCTGCATGCGGCCGGCGCCAACGAAGTCTGGGCCGATCAGGTCACCGACAGCCGCGGCGGTGCGCACGCCCGCGGCACCTGCCGCATGGGCAATGATGCGAGCAAATCCGTGGTCAACAAGTTCCATCGCGCCCACGATGTGCCGAATCTGTTCATCGTGGATGGTAGTAGTTTTGTCACCGGTGGCCGCAATCATCCGACGATGACGATATCGGCGCTCGCCTTCCGCGCGGCCGATCATTTAGTCCGCGCCGCGAAAGCGGGTAATGTGAACATCTGACCGCACCTTTCAGACGGCGTTCCACATCTCGTGGAGCGCCGTCTGAAGCTCGTTTCCCTCGCGGCTGACTGTAGACGGGTGCGCAATCTCATGGCGGATAAACTCGATGATATCGCCCTGGATCAATTGTTTCTTACTGCCCGCACGCGCAATGGCTGGGCCGATCGGCCCGTCACGGAGGAGCAGCTGCGGGAGCTCTACGACACCCTGAAATTCGGGCCGACCTCGGCCAACTGTTGTCCGGCGCGCTTCGTATGGGTGCGGAGCGCTGAAGGCAAATCCAAACTCTCCGCGCTCGCCAGTGCGAACAATCAAGCCAAGATCCTCGCTGCGCCGGTCACCGTGATTATCGGCTATGACCTGGACTTCGCCGAACGGCTGCCGAAGCTATTTCCCGCTCGCGGGGAGGCGATGAAGGCCGCGTTTAAGGACCCCGTCGTGGCCCAGACCACCGCCTTCCGCAACGGTACTCTACAGGGCGCTTATCTGATCCTGGCCGCGCGCGCACTTGGGCTGGATTGCGGGCCCATGTCGGGCTTCAACAACGAGGCCGTCGATCGGGAATTCTTCGCCGGCACGCGCATAAAATCCAACTTCATCTGCAGTATCGGCTATGGCACGAACGAGAATCTGTTTCCGCGCAATCCGCGACTGACATTTGAAGAAGCCGGACGTCTGGCGTGAGGCCTCCCGCCTAGCGCATTAGCAATATTGCGCTGGCGCGGCCGGCCAAACGGTAGGGTTTTGCACCATCGACAACCGGCTCACTGCCCGGCGTGTAGAGGTCCTGCGGTGAGACTTCAGAGGTGTCGACCGAGCGTAGCCAGCGAGAGCCGGCAGGCAATGTCGGCAGAATAAAATCCACTTCCGCCTCCCCGCCATTGAACATCAATAGCAGTGCAGCGTGGGGGCTCTCCCGGATCAGGCAGGCCAGCCTTTTCTCTTTCGGGTCGCTCCAGTTCGGCGGCCCACCCGCAGCGTCGAACCAAAGGATTTCGCTGTCCGTATAAAAGTGCTCCGCGCTGAGTACCGGATGTGCGTCGCGAAAAGCGATCATGCCGCGCGCGAAGCGGTAGATCTCCTGATGCCATTCCAGCCCTCTCCAGTCGAGCCAGCTGGTTTCGTTGTCTTGGCAGTAGCCATTGTTGTTGCCGCGTTGCGTGCGGCGAAATTCGTCGCCCCCAAGCAGCATTGGCACGCCGCGCGAGATGAGCAACGTCAGCAGAAAGTTCTTGAGTTGACGCGCGCGTAAGGTCTCGATGCCGGGGTCAGTGCTCTCGCCTTCAACGCCATAATTGTCGCTGTAGTTGGCGTCCGTCCCATCGCGATTGTCTTCCCCGTTGGCGTCATTGTGCTTGCGGGAATAGCTGACGAGATCATTCAGCGTGAAACCGTCGTGGCAAGTGACGAAGTTGATGCTCGCTTCGGGGCCTTTGCCGGATTTGGCGTAAAGATCGGAACTCCCGCAGATGCGGCTGGCAAAATTTCCGAGCATGCCCTCATCCCCGCGCCAGAAGCGGCGGACATCGTCGCGGTAGCGGCCGTTCCACTCCGCCCAGCGGCACCTTGAGAAACCGCCGACCTCGTACGCTCCCGCGGCATCCCACGCCTCGGCGATGAGCTTGATGTCGCGCAGGATTGGATCCTCGGCAATGCGCACCAGCAGTGGCGCGTTCGCCAGTAGGCTGCCATCGACGTCCCGGCCGAGAACCGACGCGAGGTCAAATCGAAATCCGTCCACATGCATGTCGCTCATCCAATAGCGCAGGGCCGCAAAGATGTGTTCGCGAACCACCGGATGATTGGCGTTAATCGTGTTACCGGTCCCCGTATAGTTCCGGTAGTGGCTCTTGTCAGCAGTGAGCATATAAAAGATTGGATTATCGATACCGCGAAACCACAGCGTGGGCCCGAGTTCGTCTCCTTCCGCTGTGTGATTGAATACGACATCGAGGATCACTTCTATGTCGGCCTCGTGGAAGGCTCGCACCATCTGCTTGAATTCGACCTCCTGTTGACCCATGCCTCCCGCGCTGCTGTAGGAGGCTTTGGGCGCGCACAGCGTCACGGGGTCGTAGCCCCAGAAATTCTTGAGTTGCCTACCGGTTGTTGGGTCGACGCGCGTAATCGAATTCTCATTGAATTCGTGCACAGGCATGAGCTCTACGGCCGTGACACCTAAGCCCTTCAAATAGGGAATCTTTTCGACTAAGCCGCGATAAGTTCCCGGATGATCGACCCGGGAGGTGGGATCTACGGTAAAGCCACGTATGTGCAATTCATATATAACGGTCTTTGACCATGCGTGCCGAGGCGGCTGATCCCCGTCCCAATCAAAGGGCTCATGCAGCACTACGCATTTGGGCATTGAGCCGGCGTTGTCCAGCGTCGAGATCGCGAGATCGCGCACTGGAGATGCCGGGTCATAACCGCGTGCCGCGGCAAAATCCCACGCCGGTAATTGCGAGATAGCACTGGCGAAGGGATCGAGCAGTAGCCGCTTCACATTAAAGCGGTAGCCATTACCAGGGTCGTATGGCCCATCGACGCGGTAGGCGTAAAGTTGACCGGATTTGACTCCCGCAATCCAGACGTGCCAGATGTCGCCGGTGCGGTGCCGCGCTGGATCCAGATCGATGGCGCGAGCCGGGCTCGAGTCTTCGGCATGATCAAACAACTCGAGGCGTACGCGGCTCGCGTGCCGGCTGAAGAGCGCGAAGTTGACTCCACCTCCCATTTCCCGAGCGCCCAGGGGCGATGGACCGCCAGCTCGAATTTCCGCGTGTTCGCCAATAGCCGCGATGTACTCATCTAGATTGCGTCCGGACGTACTCATCAGTGCTGCCTTATCATCCGAGTACACTCCGCTTATGGCCTATCAAGGCTGCGTAGGGATCTGATAGCTTACCTGCGTCGCCCGCTGTCTATTGTGGATTTCGACATGCGTGTCTTGCTGGTCGAGGACGATGCGATGATCGCGCAAGGTCTGCAAGTCGCATTGCGTCAGGCCGGCTTTACCGTTGACTGGACCGGCGATGGGATGAGCGCGGCGAGCGCGCTGCGTTCCACGACGTTCGATCTTGTCCTGCTTGATCTCGGATTACCGGGGCGCGATGGTTTGGAAGTATTGCAAGAGCTACGGCGGCGCGGCGCTGCGACCCCGGTGATCATTCTGACGGCACGCGATGAGATCCAGGAACGTGTCAACGGCCTCAATGCGGGGGCCGATGACTACATCGTCAAGCCGTTTGATATCGATGAAGTCACTGCGCGTATGCGCTCGGTCCTGCGCCGCGTGGCCGGGAGAGGCGATACCGGCATTCAGCATCGAGATATCCGTCTCGATCCGGTGACCCGTACGGTCGAGCGCAATGGTGTACCGGTCAATCTTTCGGCGCACGAGTTCGCCGTGTTGGAGGCTCTGTTGCAGCGACCCGGCGCCGTGCTGTCACGTGCACAGCTGGAAGATCGGCTCTATGGCTGGGATAGCCAGATCGGCAGTAACGCAGTCGAAGTGTACGTGCACGGACTGCGCCGCAAACTCGGCAACGATGCGATTCGAACCCTGCGTGGCGTCGGCTACTTCGTTCCCAAAACAGGACATCCATACGCGCCCGTCTGTTAATTGCACTGATCAGCCTGATGGCGCTGGTCTGCATTTCTGCCGGGGCGGTCACCTATCGCCGGGTGCTGGCCGAGACCTCGAACCTGTTCGACTATCAACTGCGCCAGATGGCGTTGTCCCTGCGCGGACAGGTGACTCTCGCGCCGCGCGTGGAGGTACCAGCAGAGCAGGGCGATACGGACTTCGTCGTGCAGATCTGGGACCTGTTCGGTGCACGCGTGTACCTGTCACGTCCCGGATTGCCACTGATCAATCGGCCGACCTTAGGCTACGCCGATCTATCCCTGCGCGGCGGCGGAGAGACCTGGCGTGCCTATGGCCTGCGCACCACCGACGGCGTGATTCAGGTGGCGCAGCCGGTGCGCGTGCGCGAGGCGCTGGCGCGCGCGGCGGCGCTGCGAGTGATGATCCCGCTGATCGTGCTATTGCCGATCATCATCGCGGCGATGGTCTGGGTCGTCGGACGCGGCCTGTGGCCGCTGCGTCAGGTGACCGCCGAGGTGCAGCAGCGCGATGCGGGTACCCTCACGCCGCTAGGCAGCGCTAATCTTCCGCTGGAAATCAAACCGCTCGTCGATGAGCTCAATCGACTTTTGGCGCGCTTGCAAGTCGCGTTTACGGCCCAGCGCGCATTCATCTCGGATGCAGCCCACGAGCTGCGCTCGCCGTTG
>JBEKWD010000149.1:0-6331 GCA_049513435.1 Steroidobacteraceae bacterium
TGATCAACGTCAGCCAGATACCGGTCAACGGTATATTTCCCCGCCGCCGGATCGTACAGATAACGATCCTCCACCATCGCCTGTGGTTGAATAAAGCTCGACTGAGTCCACCGCAATGCCGGGTGGCGTTGATGGTGTAAAGCACATGATCGCGGACTTTCACCGGCACGGCGTTCGGGTTTTATTTCCAATGAATATGTGGGATCAGGGCACCCACGATCCTGATAAGCCGTGGCCACAAGCCATTGCCGAGCTGATGGCGGAGATTGGGGCCGACGGAATCAACGGTGACACTCAAGATGGCGTTCCGCTGGCTTTCGCAGAAGCGGCTGAGCGGATCGGCCATCCGCTCGTCTTTCAACCTGAGTTAGCCCCAAGCGATGAAGCTTTGGCGTGGGACGTCATGTCCTGGTGGGAGCAGGACTCGGCAAAATATGCGCAGTTCGTACCGGAAATTTATCGCTTTAAGTGGCTTGAAACGCGGCACATGGCGAATATCTGCGATCGCTTCAACCGTACCAAGACAGACGACCTTCAGGTGGCTTTTTTCAACGGCGTTGGCTGGGAAAGTTGGGAGAATGTCTGGGGCATCTGGAATGGCATTACCCCCAGAGACGCCGAGGCTACGCGACGTGTCGCCACGATCGAGCGGGCCGTAGCGCCCTTTCTCGTTAGCTCGGAATGGGAGCCGTTCTACCCGACCAAGACCTTTGGAGTCTTCGCCAGTCGTTGGCCACTCGAAGATCAAACCGTATGGACCGTTGTTAATCGGAATGAATACAACGTGAGCGGCCGCGAGCTATCCGTGCCGATTCAGGAGGGCGTGCACTACTACGATCTTTACCACGGCGTCGAACTTCAGGGACAACGCGAGGGAGACACCGTTGCTTTAAGCTTCCCGTTGGAAGCCCATGGATTTGGCGCTGTACTAATGACCCATGGTCAGCCGGCGACTCAGATCGTCGCGTTAATGAGCAAGATGAAAGCCATGAGCGCCCAGCCCCTCGCGAGTTGGTCGAATGAGTGGCGTGCGCTACCTCAACACGTGGTCACTATTGCGTCGACCAAGCCGTCGAAAACGGCACCGCCTGGTATGGTGGAAATTCCAGCCGCTGACTTCGATTTCGAGGTGCAAGGTATTGAAATCGAGGGGAGCGATGCAATAGGGGTGGACGTCGCCTATCCCTGGGAGGATTCTGCCCGACGGTTTCATCATCAAGAGATCAAGATAAATCGGTTTTATATCGATCAATATTCCGTTAGCAACGCCCAGTTCAAGGCGTTCCTGACTGCCACGGGGTACCACCCAAAGGATGATTTAAATTTCCTGAAGGACTGGCGGAATGGAACGTACCCAGAAGGTTGGGCCAATAAACCAGTGACTTGGGTTTCACTGGAAGACGCACGGGCCTATGCGGCATGGTCCGGTAAGCGCCTGCCCCATGAATGGGAATGGCAGTACGCCGCCCAAGGAACGGATAGTCGCTTATATCCGTGGGGTAATGACTGGAATGCGGCTGCCATTCCGGTTCCGGAGAAGGGCCGCGCGCTACGAGCTCCAGATGACGGCGCCGCGCATCCACTCGGAGCAAGTCCTTTCGGTGTCATGGATATGGTGGGGAATGTCTGGCAGTGGACGGACGAATACGTAGATGAGCACACGCGCGCTGCGATTCTGCGCGGCGGAAGCTATTATCAGCCACAAGGCTCGATGTGGTACTTCCCGCAAGCCTACCGCAACGATCAGCACGGCAAGCTCCTGCTGATGGCTCCCAGCAAAGACAGGGCGGGCACGCTTGGATTTCGCTGTGTTATCGACGCCGAAGTTAATCGATGAGTTTCGAGGAAGAAGCCCAGATCAGCTATGGCTGTGCTGACCGTGTGCGCTGTTCCTCAAGCGATTCCCAGCGCGCGAACCTCTCCAGTAGCAGCTCTTCGAGCTCGGCGAGCCGTTTGCGGTCGCCTCGCAGCCGCTCGCCTCCGAGTCGGTGATAATCCGGTTCGCTCACGCGCGCGGTGAGCTCGGATTGCTCGCGCTCCAGCGATTCGATCTCCTGGGGCAGCGCCGCCAGCTCGCGCTCTTCCTTATAGCTCAGGCGCGTGCGGGTCTTGAGGGGATTATCACCCGCAGAGGGGTCGCGCGAGGGATGCCGCGCGGGCTTCTGACTGGCCTCAATTGCGCGGCCGAGCGGCCTCGGCGGCCGCTGCTGCAGGTAGTCACTGTAACCGCCGGCGTACTCGCGCCATACCCCGTTTCCCTCGGCGGCCAACGTTTGGGTGACGACATTGTCGAGAAAGCGCCGGTCGTGACTCACCAGCAGCAGCGTCCCCTGGTAGTCCTGCAGTCGTGCTTCGAGTAGCTCTAGGGATTCGATGTCGAGATCGTTAGTCGGCTCATCCAATATGACAAGGTTTGCGGGTTGCGCGAACAGGCGGGCGAGCAGCAGCCGGTTTCTCTCGCCGCCGGAGAGCATGCTGATCGGTGACTTCAAGCGCTGCGCCGGAAACAGGAAGTCCCCCAGATAGCTCACGATGTGCTTACGTTCGCTGCCGAGCTGCACCCAGTCCGAACCTGGACTGATGGTATCGGCGAGGGTCGCGCTTGGATCGAGTTGGGCTCGCAGCTGGTCGAAGTAAGCGATGTTTAAGCGGGTCCCGAGGCGGACCGTGCCGGCGTCGGGCGCGAGTTCGCCAAGAATCAGACGGATCAGGGTCGACTTTCCCGCGCCGTTCGGGCCGATAAGACCGATGCGATCGCTACGCATGATCCGCATCGAGAGAGCTTCGATAAGCGGTCGGGCTGCAAAGCGTTTGCTCACACTATCGAACTCGACCACAAGATCGCCCGAGCGCTCACCGGCATCGAGACCGAAGCGGATGTTTCCGAGCCGGTCGCGTCGCCTAGCGCGCTCGATGCGCAATTGCTCGAGCCGGCGCACGCGCCCCTCGTTGCGCGTTCGGCGGGCCTCGACGCCTTTGCGGATCCAGACCTCTTCCTGCTGCCAGAACTTCTCGAAATGGCGCCGCGCGGTGTCTTCTGCCGCGAGCTCCTCGTCCTTGCGCTGTTCATAGGCCGCGAAGCTGCCGGGGTAGGAGCGCAATACGCCTCGGTCCAGTTCGATGATGCGGCTCGTGACCCGATCCAGGAAGGCTCGATCGTGGGTGATGACAATGACAGAATTCACCTTGAGCAGCAGCTCCTCGAGCCGCTCGATGCCTTCGATATCGAGATGATTGGTGGGCTCATCGAGCAGCAGCAGTTCGGGCTGTAGAGCGAGCGCCAGAGCAAGCGCAGCTCGCTTGCGCTCTCCACCCGAACAACTCGCCGGTGAGGTGACGCCGGTAAGCCCGAAGCGATGCAGGAATTCCTCAAGGCGCGACTCCAGGCGCCAGTGCTCGCGCTCATCGACCGGCGCCTCGTCGCTCCCGACCGCGGATGCCTTGGCTCGCAGCAGCAGACTGTCTCGCAGAGTTTCCCCGAGGGGGAGCTGCGGCTCTTGTTCGACGAGTGCAAGCCGCAAGCCCTCGCGTCGCTGCAGCTCACCGTCATCGAGCCGGATTTCGCCTGCAAGCACACCCAGCAGTGTCGACTTACCGGTGCCGTTGCGGCCGATCAGCCCGAGGCGCTCGCCGACCTGTACGGTAAGTTGCGCTCCATCAAGGAGCGGCCGCTCGCCGAAGGCGATATGCGCATTGAGCAATGTGATCAGGGACATAGGCGCATTGTCCGGATCGAGCGACGCAATCTGATGGCGCGCTGGCTGTCGCCACAAAGGATAAAAAGCGGCCCCGAGGGCTGGCGGGGGCTGTTATCTACTGAGTGGTTTTCCCGTTGATATTTCTCATACACTTTCTGCAGACCCGCCTTCGTCACTATGCTCTTCATTCTGTCAGTGAGGTCGCGAATGTGGCGATCATGATCGATCGCAGTCGATGCATCCATGAGGTTGTCCACAATCTGGTTCGCTATCGCGAATATTTCCATCTCGGACAGGTGTTCCACTGCATTACGGCATTTCCTAATGGCTACAGCAATTGGGGGCCGCTAACTCTTACATTAGCGGACCTCGCAGACCCTTGGCAGACATCTCATGACCCGGCTTCTCGCTGATGCGCTGCTACTGCTGTGCGCAATCGTCTGGGGCGCTGCTTTCGTGGCGCAGAGACAGGCTGCCGCCATCAATCCGATTCTCTTTGTGGCGGCCCGTTTCGCGCTGTCGGCTCTTGTCATTGCTCCTCTGGCGCTGATGGAGCACGTCCGTGCTGGAGAGACCCGCGCGCTCGCACGGCGCTCTGTGGGCGTCGGGGTGCTGATCGCGTTGTGCTTATGCGCGGGCGCCATGATGCAGCAGTGGGCCCTGACTTCGACCACGGCGACCAACGGCGGCTTCCTCACCGCCATCTACGCGGTGTTCGTCCCGCTGGTGAATTGGGTGATCTTCCGTAAGGCACCGCAAAGATCGGTGGTCATCGCCTGTGTCCTGAGCCTCATGGGTGCGTGGCTCCTCGCAGATGGGAGTGCCAACGCCGGCTGGAATCGGGGCGATGTGATTCTACTGCTCTCCGATTTGATCTGGGCGCTGCACATCTGCCTCATTTCCAGATTCATGGGCTCAATGCACAGGCCGCTTTTCCTGTGCTTTTTCCAATTCGCCATCGCTGCAGTGATCTCAGGGATAGTCACCCTGTTCATGAGAGCGCCGCACGCAGACTCGTTGTCGGCCGTGACTATTCCCCTGTTGTACACAGGAATCGTTTCTGGCGGCCTCGGCTTTACCCTGCAGGTCATAGCACAGCGGCATACGCCGCCCGCGGAAGCGGCTCTAATCATGTCGCTGGAAAGTGTGTTCGCATTCGTCGGTGGGGCGCTTCTTCTGGGTGAGCGGCTGCACCGAACCGCGATGGTAGGTTGCGGAATGATACTGTTGGCCGTGCTGATCGTAGAGGTGGTTCCGGTACTGCGCCGCCAGCGCACCGGTGCGATTGTCAGCTAGCGTGAGTGCAACTTTCCGGACAGATCGGTGTTCTGTATCAGAACGCTAACGCCGATGGTCAAATGCAGACTCCTGGACTATCGGTGGCTGCGGCTATCTCTAATTTCGTTGCAATCCAGTAAAGGAAGCCACGATGGTTACTCGGACATTCAGATTTCTAGTGATCCTCCCGGTTTGGTTTGCTGCATCCGCGGCATTCGCAGCGCCAAAATCGTTCGACCAGCGCTTTAACGCCCCGCCAGGTGGACATCTGACGTTAGACACCGACGTGGGATCGGTGGCCATCGTCGGTCACGACACGCATGAAATAGTGATTCATGCGGATATGAGCGACTCTGATCACTTGGACGTCACTGCTGTGCAAAATTCCTTGGGGGTCACGGTGATCGGTCGCGTCAAAGGGCGCAGCTGGTTTGACAGGCTCGATCTCACGGCGACGCACGTGCGATTCACTATCGATGTGCCCCGCGACTATCCCGTACAAATCCAAACATCGGGCGGCGGCCTTGACGTGCGCAAGTTGACCGCCTCCGTGGCGGGAAGGACATCCGGCGGCGCCATCACGCTTCAGGATGTGATCGGATCGATCAGCGTTCACACATCCGGTGGCAGCATCAGTGCTGAACGGATCAACGGGCCCACGGAGTTGCGCACTTCAGGCGGCAGTATCGAGATTGTGGATTCTACTGGCGATCTCGATGTGCGCACTTCGGGCGGTAGCATTGACCTCAATAGTGTCGAAGGAAAAGTAAAGGCCGTCACGTCTGGAGGCAGCGTACACGCCGCGGTGCGCGTAAATCGCGGGGTGTTCTTGACAACCTCTGGCGGCACCATCACGTTGCTGTTACCGCAAAACGTGCCCGCTTCGATCGACGCGCAAACAAGTGGTGGTCGAGCGCAATCGGAGCTTCCACTCAGCAGCACTGAACTAGCCGAGCGCTCCCATCTACGCGGCACTCTCAACGGGGGCGGCGAGCAAATCTTTCTGCGCACCTCAGGCGGCAGCATTAATGTGCGTCCCTTGAGTTGACTGAAGTGCACACGACTCGGAACCAAGAAAGCACGGGGGCGCCCGACCACAGCGCCGAGGACAGCGGTTATCTGAGCACGGCGCGGCGGAATCCTTTGATGGCCAGTGCGCCAGTGAGGAGGTAAAAAGCCAACACAAGGCCCTGCGCAAGAGCAAACGGCCGCTCCGATCCAGTCGGCGCCAACACGTGCAGCCCGGGGATCTTTAAGAACGCCTGTACGACTAGTACAAACGAGTTGAAATAGAGTGCGATTACGACGCAGACGACGTATACCCAACGCCACGGGCCGCTCAGATGAAAGCGGTA
>JBEKWD010000150.1:0-10679 GCA_049513435.1 Steroidobacteraceae bacterium
CTAATGTGAAGGTTGCATGAAGCTCACGTGACAATGTGCGCAATTTCACGCCAGCGGGCGCCTACAGTGACATAAGCGGCTTCAATCGCGAATTCCAACGCCCCGATTGAGCAAAGTAACCGAGACCCCGAACAGGCTCACGGCGAGCACCAGCATCAGCACGAATGCGGCCACGACGTGCACGTCCGAGGCGCCGAGGAAACCATAGCGAAACGCATTGACCATGTAAAGAATTGGATTGGCCATCGAGAGCCTCTGCGCCCAGGACGGCAGCAACAGCACCGAGTAGAACACTCCGCCGAAGTAGGTCATCGGCGTCAATATAAAGGTCGGAATCCAATTCACCTGGTCAAAATTGCGCGCGAACACCGCGTTGATGAAACCGGCCAGCGAAAATATCAGTGAGGTCAAAATCGCCGCGGCGATGATGGCCGTGACGTGCACGGCCGACAGTCGTGAGAACACCAGCGAAACGATGGTTACCACCAGCCCGACCAGCATGCCGCGCAACAGCCCGCCGGCCGCATAGCCGGCCACGATGATCCAGTTTGGCAGCGGGGAGACCAGGAGCTCCTCGACGTGCTTGCCGAACTTCGCTCCGAAGAACGATGAGACGACGTTGCCATAGGAGTTGGTGATGATCGACATCATGATCAGTCCAGGCGCGAGATACTGCCGGTAGTCGACGCCTGACATCGCGCCCACGCGACGGCCGATCAGGTTCCCAAAGATCACAAAGTAGAGCGTCGCGGTGACCGCAGCGGGCAGCAGCGTCTGCCCCCAGATGCGCACGATGCGACCGTACTCACGAATGACGATGGTCTTGAAGCCGATCCAGCGCACCGTGCGCAGCGACAGGCTCGAGGCGCCGCCGGCCTGCGCGTCCGGGGCCAGCGTTGAGGCGCTATCCGCCATTGGCGCCCCGGTTATCGACCAGCCGCATGAACACTTCCTCGAGTCGGTTTACCTTGTTGCGCAGGCTCAGCACTTCGATATCGAGGCTCGAGAGCCGCGCGAACAGATCGTTCAGGTTCTGTTCCTTCCTGACGTCGACCTCGAGTGTATGCTCATCGATGCGCCGAACGGTGAACTCCGGAATCAGCGGCGTCTCCAGCAGCGGCTGGCGAGTATTGAGCACAAAGCTCTCGATGTTGAGCCGGCGCAGCAGATTGCGCATGCGATCTCGCTCGATGATGGCGCCTTTGTCAATGATCGCGATCTCGCGGCACAGACTCTCAGCCTCTTCAAGATAGTGCGTCGTGAGAATGATGGTGATGCCGCGCGCATTGATGTCTCGCAGAAACTCCCACATGGTGCGACGGATCTCGATATCGACGCCCGCGGTTGGCTCATCGAGAATCAGCAAGCGCGGCTCGTGCATGAGCGCACGTGCGATCATGAGCCGCCGCTTCATGCCCCCCGAGAGGCCACGCGCGGCACCGTTGCGCTTATCCCACAGTTGCAATTGCCGCAGGTAGCGCTCGGCGCGCACGCGCGCCTCGGCGCGCTCGATGCCGTAGAAGCCAGCCTGGTTGACGACGATTGTCAGCGGCGTCTCGAATTGATTGAAGTTCAATTCCTGCGGCACGATACCGAT
Source organism: Steroidobacteraceae bacterium (assembly GCA_049513435.1). Lineage (GTDB taxonomy): Bacteria > Pseudomonadota > Gammaproteobacteria > Steroidobacterales > Steroidobacteraceae > FEN-1191. The sequence continues at coordinate 1,598 of JBEKWD010000150.1, forward strand.
GCACGACTTGGCGCGCTCCAGGTCGCGATCGATGTCGTGGCCGAAGACGCTGGCGGTGCCGCTGGATTTGTTGACCAGTGAGGTGATGATGCCAATCAGCGTTGTCTTGCCCGCCCCGTTAGGACCGAGCAGGGCGAAGAAATCCCCGACCTCGACATCCAGATCGACGCCCCGAAGCGCGACGACGCCGTTCTTGTAGGTCTTGGTGAGTGCGCGGGTCGACAGGGCAAGCATGGCTCGCCACTCCGGTGGCTGCGTTAAAAGTCGCGCAAGTTAGCACACGCCAGGTGTGCCTGGCGCGAGCCGTCAGTGCCGGCGCGGCGCCGCCTTCAGGCCCCGCCCCCGCCGCGCTGCTCGCCGTCCGAGGCGAGCAACTGCAGGCCCCGTAATTGTACCGGCCGCAGCCCCGCCGCGCGGTCGGCGAGCGCGGCTTGCAGCATCTGCCGCCAGACGTGCGGCTGCAATTCCCAGCGAGGCACTACCCAGACCGGGCCCAACTCGGCGAGCGCTTCGAGCTCCGCCAGGGGGCAGGCGGCGATGCGCTCGGCGCAATCGGGGCTCATCCCAAGCAGTATGCGGGCCGCCAGCGCGTTGGCGCGCGCCAGGTGCCACGCCAGCACGAACGTGCGGCGCAAGAGCGCGACTCCGGCGCGGCTGGAGAAATAGCCGCCCGCGCCGGCCCCGTCCATGACTCCGAGGCCACCGGCTGAGGCGCGCTGCCAGCGCTCTGGCGCCGAGAAGCCGCCATCGAGTAATAAGTATGGACACAGGGCCAGCCGTCGCTGAGCGGGCAGGTCCAGGCTGCACCACAGCTCGCGCAACACGGCCACGAGACGCGGTAGGGGGCGCGCTTCGAGCCCGGGCGCGCCGTCAGGCCGCGTGCTCGCGCAGGCGCACAGGATCGCGAGCATCTGCTGGTTGATCTCCGCGACCGGCAAGAGCAGGGCATTGTCCCAGCGCCCGACGAGCGGCATGGGCGATGTCAGCGACAGACCGTGCGTGCGGCGCGCATTTGGTTCCAACATGGCATTCCTCCTGAATCGGGCGAAATATCCTGCCGCAGCTGCGCTTGGAGCCGAGAGCAATATCTGCGATATTTACACCAAAACTGTTACCAGTAACATATTTATTAATCCGGAGTATCCAATGCGCATGTTCGATGACCGCTACAGCCGCGACCGGCGCCGCTTCGAGATCGCGTTGCGCTTCATTCAGCTCGAGGCGCGCACGCATACGATCCGCGCCTGGACGGGGCTGACCGACGATCGCATCCGCAAGCTCTACCGCACGTATCTGAGCGAATCGCAGGCCGTGCCGTTGACGCGTCACCGCGGTAAATCGCCACAGCAGAGCGGCTTCTTTACGCGCACGGCCCGCGCGCGCCAGGAAAGCGCTTTGCTCGCGAGCCTGTGGCGGCTCATTGGTGCGCTGCCAGCGCTGCCGGCGTTGCCGGGCAGCGAAATTGCGCAGCGCCTGCCGGGCCTGAACCGTGGCGAACTGTTGTGTCAGGGCTACGACAGCTACCGCGCGCTGGTGCCCGCGCCGGTGATCAGTTTCGAGCATGCCGTGTTCCTGCTGACCGCGCTGGCGCGAGGCGAGGAGCTCAAGCTTGGCACCTGCGGCGCCTGTCGTGCCTTCGTCGTGGCCGATCGTTGGTCATTGCGCGCACCGCAGTGTGTCGCTTGCGCGAACGAGCCGGCGCAGCATCATTCCTGATGACGCAGGGCCTGGGGTTGCCGCTGCAATGGGCGGTCTGCAACACTGCCGTCCATGACAAGCCTCGCGAGCACTGGCCTGCAGCGGCGCACGGAACTGCGCTCACACAGCGGCTGGGCACAGGAGGCTCGCGCCGACCCGCACACGCGCTTCCTGATCTGCCAGGGCACGACCCATCTGGTGCGGCACGAGCCGGACACGGCCATCGCCTTCCTCGGTGCGGATCAGGCGATCATCAAAGCGCTCGATGATTCTCGGCTGCTGTTGCTGGGCTGGTACGGTGGCGAGCGCTGCGTGCTCGTGGACCTGCCACCCGAGATCGCTTTCGCATCACCTGGAGCCACCTTCGAGGAATTGCGCCCATTGCTGGGCGTCCTGAGCGAGGTAGACGCGCAACTGCTGAGCCTGGCGCGCGCGCTCGTGGTCTGGCGCAGCCGTCAGCGCCATTGCGGCGTGTGCGGAGCGCTGACCGCGCCCCGCAACGCGGGCCATATGCTGGCATGTACGAGTTGCGGGACCGAGTTCTTTCCGCGCATCGATCCGGCGATCATCGTGCTGGTCACGGACGGCGCCAAGGCATTGCTCGGCCGGCAGGCCTCCTGGCCAGCGGGGCGATATTCGGCTCTGGCGGGCTTTGTCGAGCCCGGCGAGAGTCTGGAGCAGGCAGTCGCGCGCGAGGTCGAGGAGGAATCGGGCGTGCTCATTACGGAGACACGTTATTTCGCTTCCCAACCCTGGCCATTTCCAGCCTCTCTGATGCTGGGCTTTCATGCGCGGGCGAGTGCAGGTCCGGTGCGCCTTGACGGGGAGCTGGAGGATGCGCGCTGGTTCGAGTTCGACGAATTGCGCAGCGCTCCCAACGTGCTGCTGCCCCCCGCGTACACCATCGCGCGCCGGCTCATCGAGGCGTGGTTCACCCAGCACGCCGAGCAAACGCGGGGCGTCTGAACCCCTCAATAAGGCCCTCACGCCAGCGCGGCCTTAGCCGCGCCAGCGAGCGATGGCCAGCGGCTACTTTTTGCGCCGCGCCTTTTTCTTCGACACGCGGCGGGCGCCGCGCTTGGCGCTGGAGGCGGCGCGGCCGCGAGCCGATGCCTTCTTAGCGACCTTTTTCTTCGCGACCTTCTTCTTCGCGACCTTCTTCTTGGCTTTACGGCCGCCTTTTTCGCGGCTGGCTTGCTCGCGGCCTTAGCCGGGGCGCTCGGCGCAGCAGCCGGCGTGGCAGCCGCTGGCTTCGGGATAGCCTTGGCTGCCTCGAGCGTGGGCACTTTCGCGAGTGGCACTTTGCGCAGCGCCGCCGCCGGCGGCGCGGGCGATGCGCTGGCAGGCGACTTGGCCGAGCTCGGGCTCGTGGTGCTCGCCGCCGGTGCTTGCGGCTGGATCGCCGGTATCTTCACTTGCGTATGCAGCGCGAAGACCGCGCCATTCGGATCGGCCAGCTGCGCAATGCGCGCCCCGCCTGGAACCGTCATAGGACCGTTCAGCAGACGGCCACCGGACTTCTCTGCGGCAGCGATAGCCTTGTCCAGGTCAGCGACCTCGGTGTAGCAAAGCCAATAGGGTCCTGGGGCCGGGTGCATGAGCTTCATGACGCCGCCGCGCGGCGTGCCGGCCACGCCGAAGATCAGATAAGTCCCGGACGCTCCCATGTCCAAGCGCTGGATGACCTGCCAGCCAAACACCTCCTGGTAGAACTTGAAGGCGGTCTCCAGGTCCGTCGTCGCGAGCTCGAGCCAGCAATGATCGCCGGGCTGCACCGCGTGGTCGGCCGCAATGTGACTGGGCTTGTAGACGCCAAATGTCGCCCCCTGCGGATCTGCCAGCACAGCGTATCGGCCCTGCTCGATGTCAGCGGCGGCATGCACCAGCTTGCCCCCGAGGCGCACGGCGGTGGCGAGGGTCGCGTCCACGTCTTCGGCGCCGATGTAGGCCAGCCAATGTGAGTGCGTGTCTTTCTGCTCGGCGCCCGGCGCCATCGCGCCGGCGACCGGTCCGCTGCGCGAGGCAAAGGTCATGTAGCTCGGATCGCTGGCTGCAGGCTGCGCGCGCCAGCCGAGTACCCTGCCGTAGAAAGCCGTGACGGCTGCTGGGTCCGCGCAGAGCAGTTCCTGCCAGAAAAACCGCCCTTGAATATTCGGCTGTGCCATGACTTTCGCGCTCCTCTTCTTATTGATGCAACGACCGTGCGGCTCACGAAGATAACCGAAGCGATCGAGCGTCGGTAGTACGTTGTGATCAGCGTGCCGCTGCGTGCGTGCAGGCACGCGTCGGGAGCGCCCGGCAGCGCGGAGATTGCCAAGCGGCGCATTAATATGCATAATTATCATAATTTATGCACAGCCCACGGATACCCGCATGCTGACCGACCGCCAGCAGATCGACCGGCACATGGCCATCCTGCGCATCCTGCGCAGCGGCGTCGTGCGCCGGCAAAACGATCTGGCACTGATGCTCAGGCGCGACGGCTTCGAGGTCACGCAGTCCTCGGTCAGCCGCGACCTGCGCGAGCTCGGCGTGCTCAAGGCGAGCGGTCGCTACCTGTTGCCGCCCGATGAGATCTCGCGCGCCAACGGTGATTTTGGCGCGCTCGCACAGTTCGTGCGCACGGTGCAGCCGGCCGGCACCTCGATCACGGTGGTGCGCACCACGATCGGCGCGGCACCCAGCGTAGCGGTCGCGATCGACAAGGCCGAATGGCCCGAGGTCGTGGGCACAATCTCCGGCGACGATACGATATTCGTGGCCACGAACGACGCCCGAGCTCAGCAGCGGCTGATCGAGCGCCTCAACTCGCTGTTTCGTAGCTGAGAATCCATATGCAAACCACTGACGCACACGACCAGCCGATCGTGCTGGCCTACTCGGGCGGCCTGGACACCTCTTTCCTGGTGCCGTGGCTCATCGAGAATTATCACCGTCCGATCATTACCGTGACGGTAGACACCGGCGGCATCGATGCGAGCAGCGCCCGCACACTGCGTGAGCGTGCCCTGGCGCTCGGTGCGCGCGCGCATCATCAGGTCGACGCGCGCGCCGATTATTTCGAGCAGGTGCTGCGCTTTCTGATCATGGGCAACGTGCGCCGCGGCCAGCTCTATCCGCTCTGTGTCGGCGCCGAACGCGTCATGCAGGCACAGACCATGGCGCGCATGGCGCACGAGCTCGGCAGCAGCATGATCGCGCACGGCTGCACCGCGGCCGGCAATGACCAGGTGCGCTTCGAAGTCGCATTGCGCACCCTGGCCCCGGAGCTGCAGGTGCTCGCGCCGGTGCGCGATCATGCCTTTATGCGCAGCACCGAGCAGGCGTACCTGCAGGAGCGCGGATTGCCGTTGCCGCCCAGCGGCGCGGCCTACTCGATCAACCGCGGTCTCTGGGGCGTCACCATCGGCGGCAAGGAGACGCTGACCTCGGGCGGCAGCATACCGGAGAGTGCCTGGGTGCTCTCGCGTGAGGCGTTCACGAGCCCACGTGCCAGTGAGCGCTACACCCTGCGCTTCGAGCAGGGCAGACCCACGGCGCTCGACGGCGTCGCGCTCGAGCCGGTGGCCCTGATCGAGCGGCTCGAAGCCCTTGCGGCGCCTTTCGGTATCGGGCGCGGCATTCATCTGGGCGACACCATCATCGGTACCAAGGGGCGCGTCGCATTCGAGGCTCCCGCGGCCGAGGTCCTGCTCAGCGCGCATCGCGAGCTCGAGAAGCTCGTGCTCAGCGCACGCCAGCAGCGCATCAAGGACAGCGTGGCCGCCCCGTATGGCGATCTGGTGCACGAGGGACAACTGCTCGACCCGGTCTGTCGCGATATCGAGGCGCTGCTGCTGTGCTCGCAGCAGCGCGTAACGGGCGAGGTGCACCTGTTGCTGCGCACCGGCGCGTTGTTCATTGAAGGCGTGGAATCCCCCTACTCGCTGATGAGCGCCTCCAAGGGCATTTACGGCGAGGCGGCCGGCGAGTGGAGCGCCGCCGACGCGCTCGGGTTCTCGAAGATTCTTGCGCTACCCGGCGTATTTCATCGACGCGCAGGTCAGGGCGCCGCAGGCAGCGTGCAACCATGAAAAGCGTGGTCGTGGATAAGGTGGCCTCGGTGACGCAGGCGTGCGCGCTCGGCCAGGAATTGCGCATCTCGAGCGATATCACGGCCGAGGAAGGCGTCGTGATCGTCGCGGAGATCCTCAACAGCAAGTCCAGCTACAACACGCTCGAGCTCACGAGCGGCCGCATGGCCAAGGTCGTCAAGGGCGACATCGTCGTGGGCGCACTTGGACCGCGTCGCGCTTTGTTCGGCTACTCGGGCCACGTGCCCGAGAAGCTCAAGCCCGGCGACGTGATTCAGATGCTCAACATCGGCGGGGTCATGGGTGTGTGCGATTCGGCAACCGCGGACAAGGGCAAACCCTTCGACTGCCGGGTGCTGGGCGCAGTGCTGCATTTCCCTTATCTGGGCGAGCGCATCGGCGTGCCCGCGCGAGTGGGTTATCGCCGGCTCGACCAGAACGCGACGCTCGATACCGGCCCGGTGCCAATCGTGGCGCTCGCGGGCACCTGCATGGAAGCCGGCAAGACCGCGGCGGCCGCCGCGATCATCGCGCGCATGCGCCATCGCGGCCTGATCGTGGATGCATTCAAGGCCACCGGCGTCTCGCTGCGCCGGGACATCCTCGCCTTCGAGGACGCCGGCGCGCGGCGCACGATGATTTTCACCGATCTTGGCGTCGTCACGACCACCGGGGCGACGGGGCCCGCCCTCACGCGCACGATGCTCACTGAGCTCTCGGCGGGCAAGCCCGACGTGATCGTCTTCGAGCTCGGCGATGGGCTGCTCGGCACCTATGGCGTCGATGCCATCCTCGAATGCGCGGATATCCGGCGCGTGCTCACCGGCGTGGTGCTCTCCGCCAATGACCCGGTCGCGGCCTGGGGCGGTGTGAAGCTACTGCGCGAGCGCTTTCAGATCGAGCCGTGCTGCGTGACCGGTCCGTCCACGGACAACGAGGTGGGCATCGAGATCATCGAGCAGCAGATGCGCGTGCCAGCCTGCAACGCGCTGACCGATGGCGGCGGCCTTGGCGATCGCATCATCGCGGCGATTGGCCTGTCCGATACGACGCGGCTTCGGGCCGCGGCCAGCGAATGAGCCGCACGATCCCGGCGATCGTGCTCGGCGGCACCGGCTACGTCGCTGGCGAGCTCTTGCGCCTGCTGGCCGCGCATCCGAACTTCAAGCTCGCCGGCATCCTGTCCGACAGCCAGCCGGGCCAGCCAGTCGCGAGCGCTTTCCAGCACCTGGCGCCGCTGTATCCGCAAGAGTGCTTTCAATCGCTGGCGCAGATCGAGGCGCTCGTAGCCAGCGAGCCCTCAGCGGCGATCTTCTCGGCCGCACCGCACGGCAGTGCCGCCGCGCTGATCGATCGGCTGCTGAGCGCCGCCGAGGCGGCCGGGCGCACTCCGCACGTGGTGGATATTTCGGCTGATTTTCGTTACCGCTCTGCCGCCGCATACGAGCAGGTCTATGAGCACGCGCACGGCGCACCGGGGCGCATTGCTGGCTTCTGCTGCGCTGTGCCTGAGCATCTGGCCAGGGCACCCAGCGCGCACGTGGCGCATCCGGGCTGCTTCGCGACCGCGATTCTGCTGCCCGTGGTGCCTTTGCTGAGCTGCGGACTGACGAGCCAGGAGCTGTTCGTCACCGGCGTCACGGGCAGCACCGGCTCGGGTCGCAAGCCTACCGACGGCACGCATCATCCGGCGCGCCACAGCGATCTGTACGCGTACGCCAACGCGCTCTCGCATCGCCACACACCCGAGGTCGTAGCCTGTGCGCTCGCCGCCTGCGGCATCGAGCCGCGCATCGCCTTCGTCCCACACTCGGGTCCGTTCGCGCGCGGTATCCATGTGACGGTGCAGGCCGCATTACGCACGCGCGCAGGCAGCGCCGAGGTGTTGGCAGCGCTGCGCAATTTCTACGCCGGCGCGCCCTTCGTGCGCGTCAGTGACTCCCCGCCTCGGGTCAAGGAAGTCGCTGGCAGCAACTATGCGACACTCTCGGCCGTCAGCGACGGTCGCACGGTCGCGGTGTTTTGCGTGCTCGATAACCTGAACAAGGGCGCGGCCGGCGGCGCGGTTCAATGGATGAATCGGCTATACGAACTGCCCGAGACCGCGGGACTCACCGCCGCCGCGGCGGGCTGGACCTGAAGCTCGACAACGGAGCGACTCACGATGAATGCCCAGAACCTGCCCTCGATACCGGGCTCGGCGCTACCCGATTACCTCGCACCGGTCTTCGCCCAATTCCCATTGGCCGTGGAATCGGCCGAGGGCGTGTGGCTGCACACGAGCGATGGCCGTCGTGTGCTCGACCTCTACGGCGGTCATGCCGTGGCCGCGCTCGGCTATGGGCATCCGGGCTGGACACGCGCGCTCAGCGAGCAGGCAAGGATTTTGAATTTCCAGAGCAATGCGGTGCCACTGGACGTGCGGCTGCGGGCCGCGGCGCGCCTGATCCGCTTTTCCGACCTGGGATTCAGCAGCGTGTTCTTCGTCAATAGCGGCGCCGAGGCGAATGAGAATGCCTTGAAGATGGCCTTCGCCATCACTGGCCGCAGTCACGTCGTGGCCATCGAGCATGCCTTCCATGGCCGCACCGCCGCCGCCGGCGCGATTACCTGGGGCGCGCGGGACAAATGGTACGGCTTTCCGCGCACCCCATTCGACGTGAGCTACATTGCGCGGCGCGACTTCCAGGCCATTGCGGCCCAGGTTACCCGCGCAACCGCCGCTGTCATCGTCGAGCCGGTGCAGGGCGTGGGCGGTGCTTATGACCTGGGCGCGCCATTTCTGCAGGCGTTGCGCGAGCGCTGTGACGCAGTCGGCGCGCTGCTGATCTGCGACGAAGTTCAGTGCGGCATGGGCCGCAGCGGCGAGTCCTTTGTCTCAAAGCGCTATGGCGTGCAACCGGACATGCTCACGAGCGCCAAGTCGCTCGGCAATGGTTTTCCCTGCGCCGCATTGCTCATGAGCCCGAGGGTGGCCGCGGCCATCAAGCTCGATGCGCTCGGCACGACCTTTGGCGGCGGCCCGATGGCCTGCGCTGCGATCGAGGCGGTCATTGAGGCCATCGAGAGCGAGCACCTGCTCGAGCACGTGCGCGAGATCTCTTCGCTGTTGCGCGAGCGCTGCATCGTCGGCCCGGTCATTGCGCACCAGGGCGAGGGACTCCTGCTCGGCCTGCGCACCGCGCGCCCGGCCCGGCAGATCCAGGCGGCATTACTCGAGCGTGACATTCTTGCCGGCACGAGCGCTGATCCAACCATTGTGCGGCTGCTGCCGCCTTACGTGCTCAAGAGCGAGCACGTCGAGCTGTTGC
>JBEKWD010000151.1:0-6318 GCA_049513435.1 Steroidobacteraceae bacterium
CGAAACAGTCACGGTTACCGAGTTCCAACTTCAGAAATCCTTTCAGCAAAAAGCGCACGACGGAAGCTCCTCACCGCCCATATCCCAATTTGAGGAGGAGTTTTACGCGAATTTGGGTACGTTACCGGCCATGCAGCTGTTTCGCCAAATTGCGCCAGATGAGAACCCAAGCCTCGAGACCCATGCGGAAACGCTCGGGACGGTAAAACTCATTGGGCGCATGGATATCCTCGTCAGCGGTGCTGAAGGAGAAGAAAATTGTATCGGCGCCAAGCACCTCGCGAAAAGTTGTCGTGATGGGGATTGTGCCGCCCATGCCAACAAAATCGGGAGGCATTCCGAAGATCTGCGCAAGCGTGTCGGCAGCAGCGCGCACTGCCGGGCTGTCGGGGGAAACACGATACGCCATGGCGCCGTGGTGCGTTTCCTCGATCACTAGATTTATGCCGGGAGGGCAATGCTGTTCGAGATGATGCCGCAATTTGCCAATCACATCATCCGGCCGCTGGTTGGAGACCAGGCGGCAAGTCAGTTTTACATGTGCTTCGCTCGGCAGCACGGTCTTCCCGCCGGGCCCCTGATAACCTCCGTAGAAGCCATTGACCTCGATCGTCGGGCGATACCACTGACGTTCCAGCATACCGTAGCCTGGTTCACCAAATCCGGCGGAGGCGCCCACGTCGGCCAAGTACTTCTTCTCATCGAACGACAGCCGATCGAGCGCTTTTCGTAGGGCCGGATGGATCGCTTCAACGTCGTCATAGAATCCCGCTACGGCGACTTTTCCACCATCGTGTAACGAGGCGACAAGCTGCGCGGCAGCATGCAATGGGTTTGCTACTCCTCCGCCGTGGCGGCCGGAATGCAAATCCTTGCCAGGACCGCGCACGGTGAATGAAAGTCCGGCCAAGCCGCGCGAACTCACGGTGATGCTTGGTATTTCAGGCCTCCACATGCCGCCATCGGCCGATAACACGACGTCGCAGGCCAGCGCATCGCGCCGTTCGCGCACCAGCAGGGGAAGATTGACGCTCCCGATCTCCTCCTCCGTCTCGAAGATGAACCGCAAGTTGACGGGTGGTTTTTCTCCCGCCAGAAAGAATGCTTCAGCCGCCAGAATCGGCAGCAGCATCGAAGCCTTGTCGTCGCTGACGCCACGCCCGTAAAGTCGTCCGTTTCGAGCGGTGAGGATAAAGGGCGGCGAGTGCCATAGCTCGATGGGGTCGGGGGGCTGTACGTCCATGTGGCCGTAGACTAGGACGGTCGGTGCGCCGGGTGCGCCGTTCCAACGTCCAAAAACAGCAGGATAATGCGGCGTCTCCCATCTCTCGACTTCGATTGGACCTGCTTTGCGCAGCCGCTGGGCGACCCAGTCGGCGGCTCGCTGTACGTCGCTCTCGTGAGCCGGGTCGGTGCTCACCGACGGGATGGCCACGAACTCCGCCAAATCGCGGAGGTAGGAGCCGTGATTATCGGCCAGCACCTTCAGTACGGCATCCATTTCCCATATCTCCCAGGCGGTTCATACTGCGTCCGCCTTTGTCCTCGACTCTGGTGCGCGGGAAGCGCGGAAGCATGCAACGTGATTTGCAAGGCGTGAAACATTCACGCGCCGACCGCTAAAAGTGGATCAGCGTCATTGATGGCTAGCTTCTAGCGATAGTCGATCGACGCGGTCGTTGCCGGAGCGGAAGAAGATCGTAAAAGGGACGAGCGCTTCGATGAGATCGCCGCCGTGGAGGTCAACGTAGTTCTCGGCCTGACTGATCACGTTACCGAACACCCAATGGGCGATTTGCTCAGAGGCGGCGCCGAGTGCACGCCCTGGGAAGACCCAGTTGAGATTTTTGCCGTCGAGTGGGGAGACGTAAATCGACCGGGCACGAAAGGAGGGCATATTCATCACCGGCGCCACGATGACCTGGCCGCGCAGATCCTTAGGGTCGAGGGACTGCCAAGGTCGAGCGCGTCCGCGATGTTCGCATATTCGGCTCCGTGAACTCCGGCGGTCACGACGAGAGTCGGGCCATCTGCGCTTCCGTTGATGAGCCAAGTCGGCAGGCGGTAGGGGCGGCCCTCCACCGGAAACTCGTTTATCCCGAAACATTTCTCCCCGGATTTGGACGCGAGCCAGCCGACTTTCAATACTTCCTTCGACATTGAGTCACCCTCGTACAAAATAGATCGTCGGATTCCGTGAACCGCTTTTCTCCATAGTAGTGGCGGCCGCACGTCGCATGCTCGCTGGAATTGTCCACGTCAGCGGCCCCCGTCAATCGCGAGCGTTTGGCCGGTGATCCAACCGGCCCGCTCGCTGGCCAGGAACAACACGCCGTTCGCGATGTCCTGTGGCGAACCGAGCCGCTTCAAGGCGATATTTTCGATTAGCCGATTCTGTCCTTCCGGTCCGTAGGACTGCCATTGCTTCTCGGTGGTGGGGTTGGACCGCACGAAGCCGGGCGCTATGCAGTTCACCGTGATGTCCCATGGCCCAAGCTCGTGCGCCAGCTGCCGGGTCAGGCCGATTTGTCCTGCTTTCGCGGAGGCATATGCTTGGATACCGGTGAGGCTAATGCCCAAGCCAGCGCCGCTGGAGATATTGACGATACGACCGTAGTGCTTCGCCTTCATCGCGGGAGCTACTGCCTGGCTGCAGTAAAAAGTACCGTCGAGATTAGCGGCGAAGATAGCTTTCCATTCAGCAGCGGATACTTCTTCGAGCGGCCGGCCGGTTTGGCCCATCACGCCCCCGGCATTGTTCACCAGAATGTCAATCCGGCCGCTCGCCTTGTGCGTCTCGGCGACAAGATTGTGGACAGACGGGGCGTCGCTCACATCGAGCGCACAAATCCGCAACGGGGTCCCTTGCTCTGTAGCGAGTCGCGCTGTTTCTTCCAGGCCGTTCGTCACGACGTCGCACGCCACCACGTTCGCGCCGAGAGTGGCAAAGTTCAGGGCAATGGTTCGGCCGAAGCCATGTGCGGCTCCGGTCACGATCACAGTTCGGTCATCAAAACGGATCAGCATGCGTGCGTGAAACCGAAATTGAAGATTGCTGGCACGGCAATTCAGCAGTAGTTGAGTTGGCCAGCCGGTCCAGGTTGTCCACAGCTTGTGGGCGAGCCCCGCCCTCGACTTCCTGCATGAGAGCAATGAGACGTTCCACGTAAGGAATTGCGATACCCCGCCGACGGGCCAGATTCACGACTGGGGCAAACTGAGCATCGCATTCGGTTTTCCGGTGGTGAATGGCGATGTCTCGCCATACGCCGCTATGCGTCTTTGCCGAGCGTCGATTGAACGCCACCATGGCATCGAATGACGCATCGATAGCCGCGGCGGTTCCGTCTGCGCCAAAAGCAGCGGGATCGTAACCGTTGAAGCTCATCGGCATCACGCCCTCAGCCGCAGCAACCGCCATAACTTCCCGCGCCAGCGCCGTGAGGACCGGTCGCGCATCTCGCGAATCGAGTACGTCAACGATGCTCGACGGAGTGAGAGCGCTCGCAAAGAGCAGAGAACCATAGCCCATTTTGCCCCACAGGTACCCCCAGATGTTGTCGGTGGTAATCGCGCCCGGCTCAAAGTGCAATAGAGTCCGGTGTACGCGCCCAAGGCGTTCGGTTTGACTGCCGTCCAATTCCCCGACAACCACTGCGCCCCGACCGCCGAAGTGCACGACTCCCGGCTCCAGGACGTCTGCTCCGAAATTGATAAAAGCCCCCATGGTGCGATCGCGGCCCACGGCGTGCGAGATCATAAGTTCGTTGAAGCCGTTCTGCAGAGATACCACCACGCCATCGGCGGCGAGGTGCGGCAGAAGTTGCCGGGCGGCCGTCTCCGTGTGCAACGCCTTGGTGCACAGAAAGATAATCTTCCAGACGCCAACAAGGTCGCCCGGCGTACTAATGCACAACGGCTGCGTGAAAGTTTCGATTGGGCCAGCGATGGCTAAACCGCGCTCGCGGACAGCCTGTACGTGATCGCGGTTAGCGTCCACGGCACTGATGTCAACCCCGGCCCGGCTTAGATAGCAGGCGACGGCGCCGCCGATGGCGCCCGCGCCCCAGATCAGAATCCGATCCGCTGAACTGACTTTATCCGGGGTTATGACCATGGTCCTTCCAGTGCTTCGCGGGTTTCCTCTACACCAACACGCCACAGTTGCAGCATTTGCTCATCCGGCTTCTGGTAGACGCCGCCAAAATTGCCGTCCCCGAGGTAAGCACGCACACCAGCGGCATCCATCATGCGCATGATTGCGATATCAATCATCGGCTTCTGGCCTTCCGGCGCCGTGACGCCATGCACTCTTGTCCAAGGGAAGTTTTCCATCCACGATCCATGCGACGCGACTGGATCGATCGCCGCCGCCGCCGCCGCCGTTTTCGCCGCACTCCACCAGTTGTGCCACTTTACAGTTATCCCGGGATGATCGTTCATCCACTCTTGCAGGATCGAACCTCCCGGACTGTTGCCGCCGTGGCCATTGACAAACAAGATACGAGTGAATCCGGTCCCGGCGAGGCTGTCGAGAATATCCGCGACGATGCGCTGATAAGTTTCGAGGCGCAAACTAATACTGCCTGGGAAACGGCGGAAGTAGGGTGTGATGCCATAGCTGAGTGCGGGGAATACCGGTACCCCGAGAGGTTCAGCCGCCTCGCAGGCGACGCGCTCCGCCAAAATAGCATCCACAGCAAGGCATAAGTACCCGTGCTGCTCGATACTACCCATAGGCACGACGGCGCGCTTGTCATGGCTCAACCTTTCTTCGACCTGCATCCAGTTCATGTCAGCGATTTTCATGGTGTTTTAGCTTTTTGGTTGTAATTGTCTCCAGACCGTGCGCATGCGGGCCCGTCTCGGCCCGCCCCAAAGCAAACGCGCACAGCACCGACAGCAGCGCAATCCCCGTGAACATCAACATGCCTACATGATATCCAGCGGCATTCGTCGCGCTCGCCAGCCAGTGGTCATTTGCCCAGCCGATCGAGAGATTCACGATCACAAGCCCGAGCTGTTGCACTGTGTCGAGCATCCCGTTGGCCAAGCCAAGGTTCGATTCCTCCACCACGTAAACTAGCGCCGGCCACACGATTGCCTGCACAAGAGCGAACGCGACTCCCATCATCGCCATGGGAGTCGCTGCCGGGATGCTGGTGTAGCTCAGCATCGGGAACACGGGCACGATGAACAACGAGCCAACCATCATCAGCAGCGACCGATGGGCGTAGCGGCCGGCGAGAATCCCAAATATCGGCATGCCAATCAGAGAGAATAGCGGTTCCATTCCTACCAGCAAAGAGGCGGTTTGCGGAGAGACGCGCCGAGCCTCAATGAGGAACTTTTGTGCGAAGGTCTCGAAAGGAAAGATGCAACCGTAAAAAGTGACGCAGAGCGCCGCGATCAGCCAGAATGATCGGTTAAAGCGGAGTGCATCTCGGAGTCGAATTTTTCTCACGGCGCCTCTATGGGCGAGCCGAAAGCGCCGCGCGCCGCGCGCGTCGAGTATCCAGTAGAGCGCCGCACCCAGCAGGCAAAAGCCGCCAAAGCCGATGCCGATCAGCAGAGGCCAGCGCCAGTGCGCGTAAGCGCTCGCCGCCCAGGTGGGCGAAGTTTGAGCGCTGAGCGACCCTAGCCGCGCCGCCAACGCGCGGAGGCCGAGCCCCAGGCTCAGTTCGTCCTGCCAGAACAGCGCGCTACACCAACGTTGGCGGTGAGTGCCAGCGCTTCACCTGCCACACCGACCAGCAGGCGGCCGGCCGCCATCGGAAAGACCGATTGAGGGGAAACCGGAGGGGGCGGAATTGGAATCGCTGGCGCGGGTCGGCGGCTTACATCATCGATACGTCTGGAAAGCAGCCGCGTGAACATGCAGTGAAATACCCAGTACGTCGCAAGGTCGATTACTACCGGTGTGTTCCTCGGCCTCGTTTGCCGGCGGCACACCACATTTCGCGCCGCTCCAGACCAAGCGAAAGCAGCGGGACACGATGTCTGAAACCCACACTCACCTGTCGATACGTGAAATTAACGCCAGGGCCCGATCCTACAGAGTTTTGGCGAACCACAACGAGCCACCCACGCGCCGCGTTCCCCTTGCACTTCGACAAGAGATCGTGTATGCTCCTTGTAGAAGCGAAAGGGGAGTGCATGCCCGACGCGCACCGTATCGACCTTCCACAGGGAACGTTGGATTTGCTCATCTTGCAGGCCCTTGCGCTGGAACCTCAGCATGGCTGGGCCATATCCGAGCGCGTCCAGCAAATTTCGAGCGACGTGCTGCGCATCCAGCAAGGCTCGCTCTATCCTGCC
>JBEKWD010000152.1:0-6311 GCA_049513435.1 Steroidobacteraceae bacterium
AGCCGATCGATTTTTGCTGGGCCGCATTGGCCGCCAGCGGACTGATTCTGCTTGCGCCGATCGCGCACCTTGGGGCCGGGCTTGATCCAGGTGGGGTCCTGTTTGCGCTGGCCGCTGGCGGCTGCTGGGCGCTGTACATCGTCTTCGGACAGAAGGCGGGAACCAGTCATGGCCCGCGCACGGTGGCGTTCGGCAGCCTCATTAGTGCATTCCTCATCGTGCCGGTGGGAATTGTTTCCGCGGGACCCGCGCTTCTGTCGCCTTCTGTCTTGGGACGGGGACTGGCCATTGCCATACTGTCCACGGCATTGCCTTACCCATTGGAAATGGCTGCGCTCACGCGTTTGCCCGTGCGAACGTTCGGCGTCCTGATGAGTGTCGAGCCGGCGATGGCCGCGCTGTTCGGATTCGCCCTCCTCAGCCAGCGGCTTTCGATGCAGCAGACGGCAGCCATCGCGATGATCATCCTCGCCTCGATCGGCACGGTGGCAACCCTGCGGCGCAGAGCGCCCGTGCCCACGATGGGGTAACAGAGGGAAGGCACTATTCAAAAGCTCTCGGACACCAAACGCCCATGCCAAAGGTAGATGTAGTGATCGCCGGCGGCGGAGCCGTCGGATCCGCGACTGCCTATTTCCTGACGGGCCCGACGGGATTCACCGGCACGGTGGCGGTAGTCGAGCCCGATCCCGGCTATCAGTTCGCCGCGAGCACCCGGTCCGCGGCATCGATTCGTCGTCAATTCTCGAGCCCGATCAACATCGAGATGTCGGCTTTCGGCATGGAGTTCCTGCGCGCCTGTGGCCGCGGGCTCGCGGATGTTAACCTGAAGGAATCGACCTATCTGACGCTCGCCAAGACGACCGGCGCGGCGGCTTTGCGCCGTAACGTCGAAGTACAGAGGCGCTGTGGCGTCGAAGTTCGTCTGCTCAACTCGGCTGAACTCGCCGAGTGTTATCCCTGGATCAACCGTGGCGATCTGGCCTTGGGCGCCGATACGCCGCGTGGCGAAGGCTGGTTCGACGGCCATGGACTGCTACAGGGACTGCGCCAAGCTGCCCTGAGACACGGCGCTCGCTACATCCGCGATCGGGTGGAACGTGTCTTGATGGATGGCGCGCAAACAGTGACCGGAGTGCGGCTTGGCTGCGGAGACATTCTGCAGTGCCGCTGGCTCGTGAACGCGGCCGGCACGAACTCCCGCGCGCTAGCGGCTTCGGCCGGCATCGACCTTCCGGTGTTCGCGCGCAAGCGCAACGTATTCGTATTCAGCTGCGCC
Source organism: Steroidobacteraceae bacterium (assembly GCA_049513435.1). Lineage (GTDB taxonomy): Bacteria > Pseudomonadota > Gammaproteobacteria > Steroidobacterales > Steroidobacteraceae > FEN-1191. The sequence continues at coordinate 1,280 of JBEKWD010000152.1, forward strand.
CAGCCGCCCGCGAATTGCCCGTTGATCGTCGATCCTTCGAGTCTCTGGTGCCGGCCCGAGGGCAATCGGTTCATCTGCGGAGTCGTACCGCAGGATGATCCGGATGTCGCCGCGGACGACTTCGAAGTCAACTACCAGGAATTTGAAGAACTCGTGTGGCCCGCGCTCGCGCATCGAGTCCCTGTGTTCGAGGCCGTGCGTCTCGACAGCGCATGGGCCGGCCACTATGACTATAACGTGTTCGATCAGAATGCATTCCTGGGCCCTTGCGAATCCGTCCCCAACCTGATTCTCGCCTCGGGCTTCACCGGCCACGGCTTGCAGCACGCTCCCGCGGTCGGCCGTGCGCTGGCGGAATTTATCCGCTTTGCCGAGTACCGCAGCATCGACGCCACGCCACTTTCGTACACTCGGTATCTGCGCAATCAGCCGTTGCGAGAGCACAGCGTAATCTAGGGAGGAAGCCCGATGCTGCAACTAGATGCGAATGAAGTAGCAGCCAGGCTCGCGCGCGTGCCCCTGATCGACGCGCTGGAGCGTACTTTTCGCTCGGAATTCCACTCGCCGGTGCGCCAGCACTACTCAGTCGGCGGCTCAGCCCAAGGCGATGACGTGTTGCTGACGATGCCGGCATGGCAAACGGGGCGATGCATCGGCATCAAGCTCGCGACCGTGTTTCCGGGCAACTCCCAGCAAGGGCAACCAGCGGTGCATGCAGTGTATGCGCTGTTCAGCGGCGTCGACGGATCACTGATCGCCACCCTGGAAGGAACGGAATTGACCAGGCGCCGCACGGCGGCCGCGTCGGCACTCGCAGCGCGTTTTCTCGCGCGCCCGGAGGCCAGCCGGCTGCTCATGGTTGGCACAGGCGCATTAGCACCGCATATCATTGAGACCTACACGACCGCGCGTCCGATCACCGCGGTGCGCGTCTGGGGCCGAACCTTGCGGCACGCGCAGGCCGTGGCCGGCAGTTTCGCCGGCCGATCCATCGACATCGTGGCCATCGACGACCTGGAAGCCGGCGTGCGCTGGGCCGACATCATCAGTTGTGCGACCTTGGCCACGGCGCCTCTGGTGCGGGGCGCGTGGCTCAGACCAGGACAGCACCTGGACCTTGTCGGCTCGTTTACCCCGGAAATGCGCGAAGTCGACGACGAGGCGCTCGTGCGCTCGCGCATTTACGTCGACACGCGGGAAGGCGCGCTCACCGAGAGCGGCGAGCTGGTCCAGGCAATGTCCGGCGGCCTCCTCACGGCTGCCGACATACATGGCGACCTCGCCGCCCTCACCCGCGGCACCGTCTCTGGCAGAGACTCGGCCGAGCAGATCACTCTGTTCAAGAGCGTAGGCTGCGCCATCGAGGACTTGGCCGCCGCGGAACTGGCGCTTGGATTTCGTGGCGGCCCGTTGCACGACCCCTCAATGCGGGCGCGCAAACCAGGCTCAAGTGTCTGACGGATCGATCTCGCAGACCCTATCGGCACGCCAATCAGCCGCCGGTGCAGATCGAGCACTGGATCGGCATGGGCCGATCAGATCGCCCGAGGCGTGCTCAACGTCAAATCTCGTTGCGCTTCGCTAACCTGCTGATCACATCGCCGGCCCGAAACGACAGCGCTTGGATCGTCATGGTCGGCTGACCGCGCCCAGAGGTCACAAAGCTCGAGCCGTCACACAGGAACAGATTCGGCACGTCGTGGGTGCGGTGATTCTTATCGATCACCGAGCTCGCGGGGTCATTGCCCATGCGGCAGGTACCGAGCAGATGCACGCCGCCGCGGTTGGGGCTCACCTCTCCTCGCCAGATCTTCTGCGCGCCGGCGGCCTGCATGATCTCGAACGCGCGGTCCTGCAGAAATCGGGACGTGGCCAGATCGTCCGCATGGTCCTTATAGGTCACGCGAATGGCGGGAACGCCCCACGGGTCTTTGAGCGTAGGATCGATGCTCACGCTATTGCTCTCAACCGCAAGTGAGGTGCAATGGCCATCGGATGTCATGGAGTGCGTAAACCCCTCCAGTCGTGCCTTGAACGGCTCTCCCCACAGCGGCAGATCGCCACCGGAGGCAAGCGCCCAGCCAACCGGCTCTACGCCGACGCGCGCATCGATGCCGCCACCGCCATAGAAGCCACGCGTAGGGTCAGAATTATAAAAGTCGTGCAACACACGTGACACCTGCACGCTCTTGTATTCGTTGAGTTCATGTTCGAACACCGCGTGCACTGGGCAGCCCTGATTGAACATGAGGTACTTGCCCACCAGCCCACTTGAGTTGGCCAGTCCGTGCGGAAAGCGGCTGCTGGTGGAGTTGAGCAGCAGGCGAGGCGTTTCCGCGCCGTTGGCTGACAGCACCACGGCCCGCGCCTTCTGGAATTGCTCGCGCTTGTCTCGGTCAAAGTAGGCCACCCCGGTAGTGCGGCCGCGCTCGTTGATCTCGACCCGAAATACATAGCTCTGCGCTCGAATCTCACAGCGCCCGCTCGCTTCGGCTTCTGGAATCATCGAGTACAGCGACGGCGACTTCGCCTGCGTCTCGCAGCCGTAGCCCATGCAGAAGCCACAATGTACGCACGCGCCACGCCCACGATAAGGTCGCGAGTTGATTCCCAAGGGCGCGGGAAAGGGATGATAACCAAGCTTGCGGGCGCCGCGCTCAAACAACACGCCGGAGGACTTCACCGCCAGCGGCGGCATCGGGTACGGCCTGGTGCGCGGCGGATCGAACGGGCTCGCGTTCGCAAGGCCCGAAACGCCTACCTCCCATTCAACCTTGGTGTAGTACGGCTCCAGATCGTGATAGGAGATTGGCCAGTCGGCAAAGCCGGTGCCAGCAATACCTCCGAGAACGCTGCGTTCGTGAAAATCGATCTCGTGCAGGCGCCAGTAGTTGCCGGTGAAGTGATTGCTGCTGCCGCCCACCAGGCGCGCATACACAGCTGAATTGCCAAACGCCGGACGTTCGGCGGTCTTGGAAGGATCGTCTCTGAAGGTTTGCGGATTGATTGCAGGGCTGTTGGTAATGCCGTTTAAATAGTGATACTTCAGCTCATCATGCTCGAAATCGGCTGATGTCAGGCGTGGCCCCTGCTCGAAGACCACCACGCTGAAACCTGCGCGCGATAGCTCGCGCGCAACCGTTCCGCCCGAAGCTCCGGAGCCCACAACGATGAAGTCCACAGTGTCGCTGGGCTTGAAAACGCGCGCGGTCAAGACTGCGGCTCCGATATCAGGGGAGTGAAACCGGGGTACGGGACGAAGCCGGTGTAGTCGCGATCGTAGTGACCGAAGGGTGGCGTGAACGCATGCTGATCTTCGAAGCCGATGAGCTTCCAGCCCCTCTGTTGATAGTTTCCGGCGTAGCGAGGATCCGTGAACATGCCGAGCAGGGTCAGCATGCGTACGTTGTCGAAAAATGCCGTTCGATCTATGGTGCTGAGAAAAGCGTGCTGCTGCTCAGCACTCGCTGCGGCGAACGAGGATGCGCCCGGGTAGGCTGCTCGAAACGCCGTTTGAAAGGCGCCCAGGCCCTCGCGAAAACTCGGCGCCAGATCTGAAAAAAAGGTTGCCAGCGAACGATCGATGAAGAAGATCACATGCGCTTCACGAGCACCCGCAGTCTCCCCGCTCGGTACGATCTGAGCGGCTATGGCATCGACGTCGGCGGCATCATCGACGCTGAGAAATTCATTCCCGGTGGGCGTGGGCATGCTCGCGGCCTGCGCGGCATGGTCATGCGCCGCGGTGATCTCGGGCCATAGCGAGGCGAGCCACGCGCTCGTCAGAATGCCGCCGCTGGACAGAAGAAACGAGCGTCGCGCATAACCGTTGGGATCGCCGGGTTCGTTCATGTGCTTCCCCATCGTGGCCGCAGTGTGCCGGCTGTTTGACTCATGGTTTTGGTCGTCGAATCTGTAAGATAGCGTTTATATGCCGTGCTTCTCAGGGAAGCAGGAGCGGTGATGATGCCACAAAAAAGCTTCAATGAATTTGCTGAGCCGCCATCAGTTCTTGCTGGACCGAACGGGCGGGAACTCGCCGAGAGCGGGCGATGACCGCTGCCGTATCGTGACCTAAATGCGACCGAGCGCCACGCTGCCTGAACAATCGGCTGCAGAACTTGCGCGAAAGGTGCGGCGGCATCTGTTGCCCCTGTTGTTCTTGCTATATGTGGTCGCCTACCTGGACAGGATTAACGTCGGGTTCGCGGCATTGAATATGAATCAAGAGCTTGGGCTATCGAGCGAGCAGTACGGCCTGCTGTCCGGGGTGTTCTTCTGCGGTTACTTCCTTTTTGAGATCCCAAGTAATTTGATATTGCATCGGACCGGTGCGCGCACGTGGATTGCCCGCATTCTGCTGACCTGGGGTCTGGTCGCCATGCTGACCGGCTTTGTCCGGAACGCACCGCAACTCTATGGGGCTCGTCTTTTGCTCGGGGTCGCGGAGGCCGGCTTATTTCCCGGAATTCTTTATTACCTTTCTTATTGGTTTCGTCAGCGGCAACAGGCCCAAGCCATAGGATTGTTCCTGACGGCACTACCGACAGCGAGCATCGTGGGCGGCCCGCTATCCGGTTGGATACTGGACCATGTGCACGGTTTCGGACTGAGCAGCTGGCGCTGGCTTCTGATCCTCGAGGCGCTGCCGGCCATCGCCTGCGGGATTCTGACATATCGCTTCCTGCCCGATCGCCCGGCAAATGCCACTTTTCTCAGCGCCGAGGAAAAGGGGCGGATCCGTGACGCGCTCGCAGCCGAGGCAGCGGCTAAGCCTAAACAGGGCCAGCTGAGCCTGATGCAATCGATGACCAATATTCGTACCCTTCATCTCACGGGCATTCATTTCCTGTTTCTGATGGGCCTCTATCTCACGGGCTTCTGGATGCCTCAGTCCATCATGGCGGTCGCGGCCGGCTATTCGAACACCGCTATCGGGTTCCTCGTGGCAGTTCCGAGCGCTGTCAGCCTACTCGCGATGGTCATCGTCTCGCGCAGTTCGGACAGGAGGAGTGAGCGGTATTTCCATGCC
>JBEKWD010000153.1:0-6297 GCA_049513435.1 Steroidobacteraceae bacterium
GCATGAACGGATACTGATCGATACCCCATTTGCGTGCGAAGTCGCCGCTTGATCCGGCGGCAAGATAGCGCTCGTAGTCGTCGCCGGCACCCACCGCCGGAGCGCTGTCGCTCTCCGCTTTGTTGGTACTCTGGAGCACCACATATTCCATAGTCGGATTGCGAAAGGCCCCGTTGTGGAACCAGTCATCGCCGATCCAGCCATCGACCATCGGGCTTTGCGGCACGGCGGCCTTCAGGGCCGGATGAGGATTGATCAGCGCCATCAGCGTAGTGAAGCCCAGATAACTGCTGCCGACGATCCCGACCTTGCCGTTGCTTTCCGGGACATGCTTGACCAGCCAGTCAATCGTGTCGTAGGCATCGGTCGACTCGTCAATCCCAGAATCGTTCAATGGCCCGACGATCGGGCGGTTCATCACGTACAGGCCCTCGGAATTGTGTTCTCCGCGGATGTCCTGGTAGACGCGAATGTAGTTGTCCTCAACGAATTCGGCGTCCATGGCGGGCAGGATGTCAGTGATCGACTGGCTCTTGATGCGCGCCGCCGAATGCTTGGCGTCATACGGCGTGCGCGATAGCAGAATCGGTCCATCCTTCGTGCCTTTTTTCATCACGATGACGGTGTAGAGCTTCACGCCGTCGCGCATCGGAATCATCTCCACGCGCTTGATGTAATCGGCTTGCGGCCGAACTTCCTCGTAATTTGGGACGCCATCGGGCGTCATTGGCGTCACCGCAGCGCTCGAGGGCGTGGCGCCCAGTACCGTCGAAGCTGCGAGTAACGCTGCCAGTGCGATGCTCGCGCCCCCTGCGATTATTGTATTTCTCATCACGTCGATCCTCCGGTCGCAGAGCAGATGCGGCTAGCTCAACGTTTCAAGGCGCAACGCCGGCAGCTTGATCGTGTTTTCGAGCCGTTCGCTGCACAGGAAGCTTAGCAAATCATGGCGTTGGGCCAGCGCGTCGCGGCGCCCAAGCGCGATGAGCTCCTGCGTATAGCGGTCTTCGAACAACAGGTAGCTGGCGAGCTCTGCGCCGGAGCTACCGCTGGCATCAATCACGCGCAACAGGGCACGCAGACTGCGCGACATTCTCGAAAGATGACGGGTTGCGATCACGCGCAGATCTTCGCTGGGTACGATCATCAGTGTAGAGATTTTATGGACGTCCGGCATGGCCTGAGGCGCCACTTCGCTCACTCTGTTAAATCGCGTCACGTGCTCAATGTTAGCGTAGAACTGATCCATGAACAGCGTATCGAGCATGTAGCCGAAGATCTGTCCGGGTGTGGGCGCCACCGCGGTCGCCCTGGGGGTTACGCCCGAGTCGCTTTGTGCGCGCACGCCGATAATCAACAGTCGATTGGCGCCCAGGTGTATGGCCGGACTCAAAGGCCATAGCTGGCGCAGTGCGCCGTCGCCATAAAACTCACCGTCGAGCATCACGGGCGGAAACAGGAACGGAATACTCATGCTGGCCATCACATGATCGAGCGTTAGCGATTCGCGCCGGCCCACACGTTGTTGGCGCTTCCACTCGGCAACGCCGCTGTCACCATCAAAGAAAGCGACCGATACGGAGCTGCTGTAATTGGTCGCGCATATCGCCAGGGCGCGCAACGCCCCGACCCGTACGCTGCGTCGCAGATGTGCCCAGTTGATTTCCCGCTCCAGTAGCTCGCGCAACGGTGTATTGTCGAACAGCGCGCGCGGCGGGCGCAGCAGATGGCCGCCCGATACCAGCGAGAGCAGCCAGCGCGATCCGGAGCGCAGCATGCTGAACGTGTCGGCACGAAACACCTGATCCACGTGAAAGCCGGCCCAAACCGATTCCAGTCCCGCGACCGCGCGCTGCCAGTGATAGGCCTCCGTAGCGAGCACCGCGGCGGTGACGGCACCGGCCGAGGTGCCGACGATCACCGGGAAGGGATTAGGCGCATCGGGCAGCAACTCGGCAATCGCGCGCAGCACGCCAATCTGGTATGCCGCGCGTGCGCCGCCGCCGGGCAGCACCAGCGCGACGCAATAGCCCGCCCCGGAACGTGCAGCATCTGGCGGCAATGCATCCATACGCGCAAGATAACACCCAACTACCGAAGCCCTCGCCTGTCAAAGGTAAAACTGCTGAATTCTCCACAGATCGGTGGCGTGATTTGGTCTAGGATCTGCGCTAATGAAGCGCCCGCAACCGCCGCACAGCCTGCGCAGCCGCTTATGCCGCGGCACGACGGCATTCATGTCCTTCGTGATGCTCACGCTCGTGATGGGGCTGGTGGGTTGTGGCCTGGTCGGCACTTCAGCCACCACTGCAGCTGGCGCGGCCAGCGAGGCCGAGGAGGCCCGTCAGGCCCAGCAGATCGAGCAGCAGGTAAAGGATAAGCTCCAGGCAGCGCAGGAGGCGGAAGCCGCTAAGCGCGCAGCCGCCGACAAAGACTCGCTATAGCGCAAGGGCGTCCTGGGCGAGGCGCGCCCTGATTTCAAAGCAGCGATGAATGCGCGGATGACGCGCGAAATCGAATGGCAGCGTCTGCGCCGAGATATCGCGCACGTCGAAGTGCTGTCGCAGATCATCATCCAGGCGAAAATGCTGTGCATTGCTCGAAAACACGAGCAGACCCCCTGGCGCCAGCAGCCGCACGCAGCAGTCAATCAGGTCCGGGTGATCGCGCTGGATGTCGAGCACGCCTTGCATACGCTTGGAATTGGAGAATGTTGGCGGATCCAGGTATATCAGCTCGAATGCAGGCCGCGTCGTGCCGTGCGCGGCCGCCCGCAGCCATTCGCGACAATCCGCGCGCTCCAGGCGATGACGTGCCGGCTCGAGCCCATTGAGCGCGAAGTTTTGCGCTGCCCAGTCCAGATAGCGGTTTGACAGATCGATGCTGAGGCTCTCGCCGGCCCCGCCGGCAGCCGCGTATACGCTCGCACTCGCCGTATAGCAGAACAGGTTCAGGAAGCGCCTGCCCTGTGCCTGCTCGCGCAGGCGTGCACGCGTCAGCCGCTGATCCAGAAACAGGCCGGTATCCAGATAATCCTCGAGGTTTACCCGGAACTTCAATCCAGCCTCATCGACCGTGATAGCACTCGAGCCCGCGCCCGATGCGCCTGACGCATCCGCCGCGCTCGAGGGGTCCGCTACGGCCGTTGCACCCGAGGTGCGGCGAGTGGCGTGCAATCGCTGATATTGCGCCGTGCCGCTTTGGCGCTCGCGCAGGCGCAGGTGAATACGTTCGGGGGGAAGCTCGAAGACTCGCGCCAATGCGACTAGCACCTCGGCTCGTCGTCGGCGCGCGGCGTCGATCGCAATCTCCTTGGGCGCGGCATACTCCTGTACGTGCAAGTGCAACGCCTCGCTTTCGCTGGCCAGATAGCGGTCGATGGCGAATGAATATTCCGGCATGTCGGCATCGTAAAACCGGTAGCAGCTGACCGCTGCGCGCTGCGCTGCCTAACCCAGGTGCTTCAGATTCTTCTCGAGCCGGTTGGCGAACATCTGTGCGCCGGCGCTCAGTGGGGCGGCCGCCGCTCGCTCGTGTCGCACTGTTGCGCTATCGGCGCTGCCAGGCGCAGCCAGATCGATGCGCAGGAATCGACAGGCGATGGCGCCGTTATATACCTCGTGTACCCGGTAGCTGCGCAGGCGCAGCTCGCGCGCCACGTCGCCGGCACGTGTGAGAATGGCAGCCTCCCAGCCCGCAAAGCGCTCACGCAGCACGCGCCCGAGCTCGGCATGCACTTCGCGGGCTTGCTCGACATCGCCGAGGCGCTCGCCATACGGGGGATTGGTGCAAATCAACCCGCTGCTAGTGCTCAGGGGCTGCACTTGCCCAAGACTGAGCCTATCGAAGCGCACCAGCGCGGCGACTCCGGCGCGCTCGGCATTAGCCGCGCCGATGGCCAGGGCGCGCGCATCAATATCACTGCCGCGGATCAGGCTTGCAATCGTGGCGCGAGAGCGTGCCTGCGCCTGATCGAGCAGGCGCTGCCAGAGCGCGGCGTCATGGCCGCGCCAGCCCAGAAACCCGAAATAATCCCGATGCAGCGCCGGGGCGCGCTCGGCTGCGATCAACGCGGCCTCGATCACCAATGTGCCCGAGCCGCACAACGGATCGAGGAATTCCGCGCCGCGCGCTGCATACTCATCCCAACGCGCGCGCAGCAGCAGACCCGCGGCGAGATTCTCGCGCACCGGCGCCTCGCCGGCCTCGGTGCGATAACCACGCCGATGCAGACCCTCACCGGCTAGGTCGATCGAGAGCGTGACGCGTACACCCTGCGCATGAGCGATGATCCGTACTGCCGGACGCACCAGCGCCACATCCGGCCGCGCGCCGCAGTCCGCGCGCAGCCGGTCGCAAATTCCGTCCTTGAGCCGCAACGCGCCGTAGTGCGAGTGCGTAATGAATGGGCTCGTACCGGTGAATTCGCAGGCGATCGTGCGTGCCGGATCGATATGCGCAGCCCAGTCGCAGCTCATCACGCCACGGTGGAATGCCTCGGCGTCGCCCGCATCGAATTCGATCAGCTCGAGCAAAATGCGGCTAGCGATGCGCGACCATAAACAGGCCCGATAGCCGACTTCGAGCGAACCGCGGAAGCGCACGCCGGTGCCGCGCTCCTGAATAGCGCTGGCGCCGAGCTGCCCCAGCTCACGCGCGAGCAGATCGGAGAAGCCGCGCGGCGCAGTGGCAAAGAATTGCTGCTCCATGGGCAGCGAGGTCAAGTCAGATCAATCCAGGTCGTCTTGAGCTCAGTGTATTTGTCAAAGGCATGCAGCGATCTGTCGCGCCCAAAACCCGACTGCTTGAAGCCGCCGAATGGCACCGTAATGTCATCGGCATCGTAGCAATTGACATAGACCACGCCGGCGCGCAGCGCCCGCGCAGCGCGGTGTGCATCGCGCAGGTCGCGGGTCCAGATCGCCGCGGCCAGCCCATAGCTGACGTCGTTCGCGAGCCGCAGGGCCTCATCGAGGTCGCGAAAGCTCAGCGTAGCAAGCACCGGGCCGAAGATCTCCTCACGCGCAATGCGCATGCTCTGTCTGACGCCGTCGAACACGGTCGGCTCGATATAACAGCCGCCGCTCTCCCGACGCACGCGCTGACCGCCGAGCGCCAGGCGCGCGCCCTCGCTGCGGCCCGAAGCGATGTAATCGAGCACGCGCTGAGTCTGGATCTCATCAACCATCGCCCCGAGCACGGTGTCAGGGTCGAGCGGATCGCCCGGACTCATCGTGCGCGCAATCTGCGCGATGCGCTCGAGCAACGGTTCGCGGATGCTCTCCTGCACCAGCAGCCGCGAGCCCGCCGAGCACATCTCGCCCTGGTTGAAGAAAATCGCGTAGGCAGCGGTGCGTGCGACGCGATCCAGATCGTCGAAGTCGGCCATGACGATGTTCGGGGACTTGCCGCCGCATTCGAGCGAGACGCGCTTGAGGTTCGACTGCGCCGCGGCTTGCATGACGCTCTTGCCGGTCGCGGTCGAACCCGTGAAGGCGATGCAATCAACATCCAGGTGCGCGGCCAGAGCGGCGCCTGCCGTTTGGCCAAAACCCGGCAGTATCTGCAAGGCCCCGGGCGGCAACCCGGCTTCGAGCGCGAGCTCGCCCAGTCGGATCGCGCTCAAGGGGGACTTCTCCGAGGGCTTGAGCACAAGCGAGTTACCGGCGGCGAGCACTGGAGCGATTTTCCAGGCTGCCATCAGCATCGGAAAGTTCCACGGTACGATCGCTCCGACCACACCGACCGGCTCGCGCGTGACCAGCGCTAATGAGGTCGCGTCGGTCGGCCCGATCTGATCGTAGATCTTGTCAATGGCTTCCGCGTACCATCGCAGGCAAGTCACGGTCGCGGTTACATCAACGCCGAGACTGTCCCGGATCGGCTTGCCGACGTCGAGCGTCTCGAGTAGCGCCAGCTCCTCGGCCGCCGCCTCGACCCGCTGCGCAAAATTCAATAACACGCGCTTGCGCGCCGCGGGCGATTGCCCCGACCACTCTCGCCGCTCGAAGCATTCGCGCGCCGCAGCCACAGCCAGATCGACATCGCCACGATCGCAGGCCGCCACGCTCGCGAGCTTGCGGCCGTCGATCGGAGACATGCACTCGAAGGTCTCGCCGCTTTGCGAAGGCACGAGCGCGCCGTTGATCAGCGCGAGGGCGGTCGGGCGCACAGCGCGTGCCCGCTCGTGCCAGCGTGCTGCGGTGTTGTCTTGGGATTGATCCAACATAGCCTATCTTTCGACCTCAGGATGCAGCTGTCAAATGCCACTGAGCACCCAGTCAGGATCGCCTTTCT
>JBEKWD010000154.1:0-6287 GCA_049513435.1 Steroidobacteraceae bacterium
GTCATGCCGGGGGACAACATCAAGATGACGGTGGAGCTCATTGCCCCCATCGCGATGGAGGAGGGTCTGCGCTTTGCGATCCGCGAGGGCGGGCGCACCGTCGGGGCCGGCGTCGTGTCCAAAATTCTGAAGTAATTTATGGCTAACCAAAACATACGTATCCGCCTCAAGGCCTTTGATCATCGGCTGATCGACAATTCGGCGCGCGAGATCGTCGAGACAGCGCGCCGTACCGGCGCCACCGTGCGCGGTCCGGTGCCGTTGCCGACCAAGATGGAGCGCTTCACGCTGCTGGTGTCCCCGCACGGGGATAAGGACGCGCGCGACCAGTACGAGCTGCGCACGCACAAGCGCCTCATGGATATCCTCAACCCCACGGATAAGACCGTGGATGCGCTCATGCGCCTGGAATTGCCGGCCGGCGTGGATGTGCAGATTCGGCTGAACTGAGGAGCGCGCAGGAGCTCGAGCGCGGCGCAGCATCGTGTTGCCGCCGGCGCCTCGGGCCGATATACTGCGCGCCCTTTTCGCCCCCGGGGATTGCCCCGGCCAGCGACGTTTTCCGCGAAAGCGGCATCGGGCGCGGTTGGAGCCTACTGCTGGACAGGTGGGCGCCAAGACCACTCGAGAGCAGCAGCGCCTGGTGCGCTGTCCTCCTGTAGTCACCCGTGGATTCACACGGTCCGGTTAGGACCGAGCGCATGTGCATGCCCCTGGCATGCCCATTAGAGGATTGAAGTCATGGCAATTGGTCTGGTCGGCCGCAAATGCGGCATGACAAGAATCTTCACGGATGCGGGTGAGTCAGTGCCCGTGACCGTCGTGGAGGTATTGGCCAATCGCGTCACGCAGGTCAAAACCGTGGACCACGACGGCTACGACGCGGTGCAGGTGACTTTCGGTCGCCGGCGCCCACAACTGCTCAGCAAAGCCGCCGCCGGCCATTTCGCCAAGGCGAACGTCGAACCAGGCCGCGGGCTGATCGAATTTAGGCTCAACGGCAAGGATCGCGGCGAGCTCAAGCCCGGCAGCGAGTTGAAGGTGGATCTGTTTGCCGAAGGCCAGGCGGTCGACGTCACCGGCGTGACCATCGGCAAGGGCTATGCAGGCGTCATCAAGCGCCACCACTTCGCCGGCGGCATGGCGAGCCATGGCGCCTCCCTCGCGCATCGCGTGCCGGGCTCCATCGGCCAGCGTCAGACGCCCGGCCGCGTATTCCCGGGCAAACGCATGTCGGGCCATATGGGCGTGGTGCGACGAACCATCGAGAACCTGCGAATCGTCGGCGTCGACGTGCCGCGCAGCCTGCTGTTGATCCGCGGTGCGTTGCCCGGAGCTGCGGGCGGCAATGTGATCGTGCGCGCCTCGCTCAAGGCGGCGCGACATGCAGCGCGCAAGATCGTGACGCCAAACAAGGTCGCGGCCGCCAAGCCGAGCGGCGCGGCGCCGGCTAAGGCCGCGGCACCGGCCAAAGCAGCCAAGCCCTCCGCGCCCAAGAAGTGACTGCCATGAAGCTCAAAGTGGCCCCAGGCGGGGCCGAACTCGCGGTCTCGGACGAGAACTTCGCTCGCGAATACAACGCGGCGCTCGTGTTCCAGGTGGTCAACGCCTATCGGGCGGGGGCGCGTTCTGGCACGAAGGCGCAGAAGACGCGCGCTGAAGTACGCGGCGGCGGCAAGAAGCCCTGGCGGCAGAAGGGCACGGGCTCAGCGCGCGCCGGCTCGATTCGTAGTCCCATCTGGGTCGGCGGCGGGCGCACGTTCGCCGCGCAGCCGCGCGATTTCACGCAGAAGGTCAATCGAAAGATGTATCGCGGCGCGATTCGCTCGATGCTCTCTGAGCTCGTACGCCAGGATCGGCTCATCGTGACGTCCTCACTCGCGCTCGAGGCGCCCAAGACGCGCCTGCTGGCCGCGCATCTGAAGTCGCTCGCACTCGAGGATGTACTGATTATCATCGAGGCGCCGGATGAGAAGCTCGCGCTCGCGGCGCGCAACCTGCCTCATGTCGAGCTGCTCTCGGCAGCGATGATCAACCCGGTCAGTCTGGCGCGCCATGAGAAAGTGCTCGCGACCGTTGGCGCGGTGAAACTGCTCGAGGAGCGCCTGCAATGACCGCGACGCGCAAGCCCCTGGGCAGGGAGTCGCTCATGAACGTGCTGCTGGCTCCGCACGTGACCGAGAAGAGCTCGCTGGGTTTGCAGGAGCGCAATCAGTACGCTTTCCGCGTGCGGCGCGATGCGACCCGCACCGACGTGCGCCGAGCGGTCGAGCTCATGTTCGAGGTCAAGGTCGAGGGCGTGCAGGTGCTGAACGAGCCGGGCAAGCGACGTCGTTTCGGCGCGCGCAACGGCCGCACGCAGGACTGGAAGAAGGCCTATGTGCGACTCGCGGCTGGCCAGAGCATCGACTACGAAGCTCAGAGCAAGCGCTGATGGCCCTGATCAAACTCAAGCCGACTTCCCCGGGTACGCGCTTTCAGCTGCGCATCAGCCGTCAGCACCTGTACAAGGGCGGCCCGCACGAGCCGCTCACGGTTGCACAGAGCAGGACCGGCGCGCGCAATCATTTCGGTCGCATCACCACGCGCCATATCGGCGGCGGCTCGCGTCAGAAATATCGGCTGGTTGATTTCCGCCGCGACAAGGATGGCATCGCCGGATTGGTCGAGCGAGTCGAGTACGATCCGAACCGCACCGCGCACATCGCGCTAGTGCGTTACAGCGATGGTGAGCGCCGCTACATCCTTGCGCCCAAGGGCGTCAAAGAAGGCGATGAGATTCGTTCCGGCAGCGAGGCCCCGATCAAGGCGGGCAGCGCGATGGCACTGCGGCATATTCCGGTCGGCTCGATCGTGCACAACATCGAGCTCAAGCCCGGTCGCGGCGGCCAGCTGGCGCGCAGCGCCGGCGGCTCTGCGCAATACACTTCGCGTGAGGGTGTGCACGCGTTTCTGCGGCTCAAGTCGGGCGAGACACGCAAGGTGCACATCGATTGCCGCGCGACGCTCGGTGAGCTCAGCAACGATGAGCACAACCTTCGCAAGTACGGCAAGGCCGGCGCAATCCGCTGGCGCGGCGTGCGTCCGACCGTGCGCGGCCTGGCGATGAATCCGGTGGATCACCCGCACGGCGGCGGAGAAGGCAAGTCCGGTCAGGGCAATCCGCATCCGGTCTCGCCCTGGGGCTGGAACACCAAGGGCAAGAAGACCCGTCGTAACAAGCGCACCAGCAGCATGATCGTGCAGCGGAGGAATTGATGCCGCGCTCATTGAAGAAGGGCCCATTCGTGGATCTGCATCTGGTCAAGAAGGTGCAGACCGCCGTACAGAAGAACGATCGCCGGCCGATCAAGACCTGGTCGCGACGTTCGATGGTGATTCCGGACATGGTCGGCCTGACGATCGCGGTTCACAACGGCCGGCAGCACATTCCGGTGCTCGTGACCGAGAACATGGTCGGACACAAGCTCGGTGAATTCTCGCCAACGCGGCTGTTCAAGTCGCATTCGGGCGATCGCAAAGTGGTCGCTGCGGAGTGAAGCCATGCAGGTAACCGCTCGCTTGCGCTACGCGCGCATCTCGCCGCAGAAGTGCCGCCTGGTCGCCGATACCGTGCGCGGCAAAGGCGTGGGCAATGCACTTGCGGCGCTGAAATTCATGCCGAAGAAGGGTGCCGAAATCGTGCTCAAGGTGCTCGAATCGGCTATCGCCAATGCTGAGAACAACCTCGGCGCGGACATCGATGAGCTCAAGATCAATCGCATCGAGATCGACGCGGCACCGATGCTCAAGCGCTTCGCTGCGCGCGCGAAAGGGCGCGGCAGCCGCATCGTCAAGCGCAACAGCCACATCACGATCCAGGTCGGCGACGGCAGGAAGGATTAGCATGGGCCAGAAGGTCAATCCGCTGGGCATACGACTCGGTATCACGCGCGACTGGACGTCGAAGTGGTATGCGAGCAAAAAGCAGTTTCCGCAGCTGGTGCACACGGATTTCCTCGTACGCCAGTTCCTGCGCAAGAAGCTGACCGACGCCTCGGTCAGCCGCGTGCTGATCGAGCGGGCCGCCAAGAAGGTCAACATCACGATCCAGACCGCGCGCCCCGGCATCGTGATCGGCAAGAAGGGCGAGGACATCGAGAAACTGCGTGCCGAGACCGCGAGCCTGCTGGGCATGGCGGTGCCCGACGTGCGTCTGAACATCTCGGAGATCCGCAAACCCGAGCTCGATGCGCAACTCGTGGCCGAGAGCATCTCACAGCAGATCGAGAAGCGCGTGATGTTCCGTCGCGCCATGAAGCGCGCGGTCATGAGCACGATGCGCAGCGGCGCGCTGGGCATCAAGGTGCGCATGTCCGGGCGGCTCAACGGTTCAGAGATCGCGCGCACCGAGTGGTATCGCGAGGGCCGCATCCCGCTGCACACGTTCCGCGCCGACATCGATTACGGCCTGGCGGAGGCCAACACGACCTACGGCGTCATCGGCATCAAGGTCTGGATATTCAAGGGCGAAGTCTTCGATCCGGCGCAGCTCGAGCGCGCCGCCGAGCATGCCGCGCAAGGCGAAGCCGCTAATGCAGCGGCAGCTGCCGCGGCTTCTGCGGCCGCCACTGCGGCAGCCCCTGCGGCTGCCTCCGCGTCGGCTGCGACAGCGGTGCCGCCGGTTGCGAGCGCGGCCGCACCCGCTCCCGAGGCTGGCGCCTGAAGTTCAGTAGCACTTTATGCTGCAACCCAAACGCACCAAATATCGCAAGCAGGTCAAGGGCCGCAACGCCGGCCTGGCACTGCGCGGCAATACCGTGGCCTTCGGGGATTTCGGCCTGCGTGCCAACGATCGCGTCCGCATGACGGCGCGAGAGATCGAAGCCGCGCGCCGCGCCATGGCCCGTCACGTCAAGCGCGGCGGTCAGATCTGGATCCGTGTGTTTCCCGACGTGCCCATCACCAAGAAGCCACTCGAGGTGCGCATGGGCAGCGGCAAAGGCAACGTCGAGTACTGGATCGCGAAGGTCAAGCCCGGCAAGGTGCTATTTGAGATGGAAGGCGTCACCGAGGAGACCGCGCGTGAAGCGTTTCGTCTGGCGGGGGCCAAATTGTCGGTGCGCACGAGTTTTGTGAAACGGCAGGTACGGTGATGAAAGCCAGCGAGCTGCGCAACAAGTCGGCCGGCGAGCTGCAGCAGGAGCTGCTCTCGCTGCGCAGGGAGCAGTTTGCGCTGCGGCTGCAGCGCGCCACCGGGCAGGCGGTCAAGCCGGATCAGTTTGGCAAGGTGCGCAAGAGCATAGCGCGGGTCAAGACGGTGCAGCGCGCCAAGCGCGCCGGAGGCAAGGCATGAGCACGGAAGCCACACCGGCGCGCAAGAGCGTGCGGACACTTACCGGACAGGTCGTCAGCGACAAGATGGACAAGACCATTGCGGTCGCGATCGAGCGCGTGGTGCGCCATCCGACCTATGGCAAGTACGTGCGCCGCACGACCCAGCTGCTGGCGCACGATGAGAACAACGAGGCGCACGAGGGCGATACCGTGTCGATCACGCCGTGCCGTCCATTGTCGCGCCACAAGTCCTGGCGCCTGCTCGCGGTACTCGAACGCGCGGTGGCGGGTTGAGCACGTGATTCAACTACGCACCATGCTCAATGCCGCCGACAACAGCGGCGCGCGCACGCTCATGTGCATCAAGGTGCTGGGCGGCACGCGCCGGCGTTACGCCACCGTGGGCGATGTCATCAAGGTCAGCGTCAAGGATGCGATTCCGCGCGGCAAGGTCAAAAAGGGCGAGGTCTACGATGCGGTCGTGGTGCGCACCCGTCGCGGCGTGCGCCGACCCGACGGTTCGCTGATCAAGTTCGACGGCAACGCCGCCGTACTGCTGACCAACAAGCTCGAGCCGATCGGCACGCGCATCTTCGGGCCGGTCACGCGCGAATTGCGCAACGTGCAGTTCATGAAGATCATTTCGCTCGCGCCCGAAGTGCTGTGAGCGGCAAGCGGCAGACAGCTATGGAAAAGATCAGGAAAGGCGATCAGGTGGTAGTGCTCTCGGGCCGCGACAAGGGCCGGCGCGGGGCCGTGATCAGCGTGCTGGAAGGCGCGGTGCTGGTTGAGAATATCAATCGCGTCAAGCGCCATACCAAGGGCAATCCGCAGGCCAACAAGGCCGGCGGCATCATCGAGAAGGAGATGCCGCTGCCGCGCTCGAAGGTTGCGCTGTGGAATCCGAGCTCCAAGAAGGGCGATCGGGTCGGCGTGCGAGCGCTCGCCGATGGCAAGAAGGTGCGCTTTTT
>JBEKWD010000155.1:0-922 GCA_049513435.1 Steroidobacteraceae bacterium
CGGCGGCTGGGGCGCACGCCGGCGCTGGCGCTAGCTGATTCGCTTCAGCGCTGCTGCGCGGCGCGCGAGACGGTCTGGGCGCTCTTAGCGGCGATGCTCGACATCAGGTCGCGCCAGGAGGTAGCGAACGCCTCTGCTCCCTCGCGCTGCAATTGCGCAGCAAGTGCCGCCGTATCGATGCCCTGGCGCGAAAAGTCGGCCAACATAGCGGCCCCATCGCCGGCGGTTTCTGAAAGCACACCTTGCACTTTTCCGTGATCGGCAAAAGCGAGCAGTGTCTGCTCCGGCATCGTATTGACGGTATCCGGGGCCGCCAGGGCCTCGACATAGAGTACATCGCGCGCCGCCTTATCCTTGGTGCCAGTACTGGCCCATAACACACGCTGTGGCCGCGCGCCGGCGGCGGCGAGCTTCTGCCAGCGCGCTCCGGCCAGCAGTGCGCGATAGGCCTGATAGGTCTGCATCGCTATGGTGATGCCCAGGCGGTTTCGCAACTCCGCCGGTACGCGATCCTTGATGGCCACGTCCCATCGGCTCACGAAAATCGAGGCAACGGAGCCCACGCGCGCATCCAGCCCGGCCGCGACGCGCCGCTCGAGGCCTCGCATGTAGGCCTCGGCCGCGGCCACATACTGCTCGGATGAGAACAACAGGGTCACATTGACGGGTATGCCGGCGAAGATGACCTGTTCGATTGCGCTGATGCCCGCCTGGGTACCGGGGATCTTGATCAACACATTCGGGCGCCGCATGCGCGCGTGCAACTGGCCCGCGGAGCCGACGGTCGCCGCGGTATCGTTCGCGATCAGCGGTGAGACTTCCAGCGACACCCAGCCGTCGATGCCGTCAGTGGCCTCATGCACAGGACGGAACATATCCGCAGCCTGACCCAGGTCCTCGAGCGCCAGGTTGAAGAACAGCG
>JBEKWD010000155.1:927-7213 GCA_049513435.1 Steroidobacteraceae bacterium
TGCGGATGGCGTCATCGTAAGAGTGAGAATCCGATATGGCCTTGTCAAAGATCGTCGGATTGGAAGTCAGCCCGGTGACGGACAGGTCGCGGATATAGCGCGCGAGCGTGCCGTTGTTCAGCAGATCCCGAGTAATTTGGTCGAGCCACAGGCTCTGTCCCAAAGTGTGCAATGACTGTGTAGCGTTCATGCACACATTATAGGCCTATGCTCGCGGGCGTCTGTCGGAAGGTGCGCCGCAACACGCGGCGGGGCGTGATCTAAGTTCCCGCCAGCACCAAGGCTGATAGCGTGGGTACCGCGACCCCGCCTTTTGCCTCCTCGGTGACCGCGAACTGATTGGCGCTTTGAATCGGACGTCTGGCCTTGAACTCCACGCGGCCGTTGCCGCTCGGATCTACCTGCAGCAGACCGGCATCGACCGGCGTGGGATAGCCTGGATCGATGATCCAGAGCTGATAGTCCTTGTTCTTCGGTGGCGGCTTCAGATGATGCACGACCATCACCCCGCTCTGGCGCTCATTGTCCCAGATACTCACTGCCACGGCCTGCGGGTCGGCATGCAATTGGGAAGCCAGCAGCGCAATGCGCATATTGGCGAGGCGATTGCTCTGTTGCAGCGTGAGCACGCTCTGGCGCAGATCCGCGCTCTCGAGGCGCAGCGTGTCCGCGAGACGGTTGAGCTCGTTGAGGCGATGCTGCGCGACCTCGAGCCGCACGCGCAAGGCATTCGTCTGCCAGCCCAACACCAGACACAGCATCGCGAACCCGGCCGCCAGCGCCCAGGGCAGCCAGCGCCTGCTCGCCGGAGTCTCGCGCGCTGCCGCCGCCTCTGGCTCATCAAGCTGCCGCATCAATTCGGCCCGGCGTTGCGCCGAGGGCTGCAGCGCCGTAGAAGTCCCGGCCAGCAAGGATGTCACGCCGCGCAGTTCGGCCACCAATGCGCGCAACTCGGCATCATCCTGCAGCTGCCGATCGAGCATTTGCGCCTCCTCGGCGCTCAAAGCCCCGAGCACACGGGCACTGGCCAGCTCCTCGGTGCGCTCATCGGTCACAGCATGTCCCCCAGCTCTTCACGCAGCTTGAGCATACCGCGCCGGATTCTGGCCTTGACCGTGCCCAGCGGCTGCTCGAGGCGAGAAGCGATCTCTGTTTGACTCAGGCCGGCGAAAAATGCGAGCTCAATGACCTCACGTTGCTCGGAGGACAATGCGTTGAGCGCGACTCGCACCCGCGCTGCGCGCTCCTTGCCGTAGAGCAGTTCGTTGGCCGACGCGCCTGCCGACTCGTCCGAGTCGGCGCTCAGCGCGACCTCCTCGATGAGGCGTCGCTGCCGGCTCGTGGCGCGAACTCGGTCAATTGCCTTATTGCGTGTCAGAGTGACCGCCCAGCCGCACAGCGTGCCGAGCGCCGCGTCATAGCCCTCGGGACGGCGCCAGATCTGCGTGCAAACCTCCTGCACGACATCCTCGGCTTCGGGTCGATTGCCCAGCACGCGGGCGGCGACCGACAGCAGCAAAGCGGCATAGCGATCGTAAAACTCGAGGAATGCAGGCCGCTCGCGCGCTCGGATGCGTCGCATCAGCTGCCCATCGTGGTCATTGCCGGTGCCGTTCGGATCGCTCACATCCGCTCGCGAGGCCTTAAAAGGACGCCAGTCTGAGGCTGGCAACTGGGGCCAAATTGCCATGGTGGCATGCGCATACATAGCAGACGTGTTGGCCGCTCACAAGCTCCTGATGCCTTATAAACGTGCCCAAGCCGCCCGTGGACGCATCCGCGGGCCTCGCAGATGCGATATATCTGAATCGGGCTAGAGCGAGTAGACACGGCTGCATGGAAAGCTTAGCAATCGTCGGGACCGGGATTGCCGGGTTGGGATGCGCGCATTTCCTGCAGCAAAGGTATGCGTTGACGCTATACGAGCAGGCTGCGCACATTGGCGGCCATGCCAATACGGTGACGATCCAGGAGGATGCAGGCAGCGTGCCGATCGATACCGGCTTCCTGACCTACAATGAGGTCACGTATCCGCTGCTGACACGGCTGTTCAGCGAGCTCAATGTCGCCACGCAGGCGAGCTCCATGTCCTTCAGCGTCCAGCACCTGCCCAGCGGCCTGCAATTCTGCGGCTCCAGCCTCAATCACCTCTTCGGTCAGCGCCGAAATCTGTTCAAGTCCAGTTTCTGGCAGATGCTGCTGACGATCAACCGCTTCAATCGCGAAGCCGTTGCCTGCCTGGATTGCCCGCGGCACGAGCTGCAGACACTCGATGAGTTCATCCGCGAGCGTAACTACGGCGCCTCGTTTCGCGATTATTACCTCATGCCCATGAGTTGCGCCGTCTGGTCGACGCCCCCCGAGCGCATGCTGCAGTTCCCGGCCGCGACATTGCTGCGTTTTTTTTACAATCACGGCTTCCTCGGTCTGCGCACCCAGCACCCCTGGCGAAGCGTCCAGGGCGGCGCCAGATGCTACGTCGAGAAGCTCAGCGCGCCGTTTCGCCAGCACCTTCATCTGCGCCGCGGTGTGCGCGCGGTGCGGCGCGAGCGCGGCCGGGTCAGCGTCACTGATGAGTCCGGACACAGCGCGCACTACGATCGCGTGATCCTAGCCTGTCACGCCGATCAGGCGCTCGGCATGCTGGCCGACGCCGATGCGATGGAGCGCACGCTGCTCGGTGAATTCAAATATCATTCGAACATCGCGCTACTGCATACGGATGCCGCGGTGATGCCGACTATTCCTCGCTGCTGGTCGTCCTGGAACTACAGAATGGCTCGGCACGCCAACGAAGGCATCGAGGCTTCCACCGTGTACTGGATCAACAGCCTGCAACGCCTGCCAACCCGACAGAACTATTTTGTCTCGATCAATGGGGAGGATAGCCTGCGCCCACAGAAGGTACTGCGGCGCGTGCGGTACGAGCATCCGATGTTCAGTTGTGGCGCGCTGCGTGCGCAAAGCGAGCTCCCCAGTCTGAACCAGCGTCATAGCAAGGTCTACTTCTGCGGCAGCTATTTTCGCTACGGCTTTCACGAGGACGCATTGAAATCCGCGTTCGATCTCAGCCGCGTGCTGGGCAGTGACGTATGGAACTGAGCTCGTGTCTGTATCAATGCGAGGTGTGGCATCAACGCCTCGCGCCCAAGCGCTACGCGCTGCGGCACGCGCTGTTCATGTGCTATATCGATCTGGACGAGATCGACGCTTTGACGCGCTCAGGGAGCCTGTTCAGCCGCAATCGCTGGAATCTCTACAGCTTTCGCGATGCCGATCATATGCCGGGAGTCGGTGTTGCCGGCCAGAGCCTCAGGCACAGGATCGACGGCTATCTTGCCTCGCAGGGCATTGCACTCGGGCCTCACAGTCGAATTCGTCTGCTGACCCTGCCGCGCATACTCGGCTACGTGTTCAATCCGATTTCCATCTATTTTTGCTTCGAGCAGCCGACGGGTACACCGGTGTGCGCGCTTGCCGAGGTCGGCAACACCTTCGGTGAGCACAAGCTATACCTGTTGCGCACCCCAAGCCGAGGCGACGGCGAGCGCTTCACCTTGCGCATACCCAAACACTACTATGTCTCGCCGTTCTCGAGCCTGACGCTGCAGTTCGATTTTAATCTGTGCGTGCCCGCGCGCACCCTCAATATCCGCATCGATGATTACGACGGTGAGCGCCGCGTGTTGCGCAGCGGACTGAGCGGGCTGCGAGAGCCATGGCGCGACGCGCGACTGCTGTGGTTCCTGCTCAAATATCCTTTGCTGACGCTGCGCGTTATCGGACTGATCCATTGGCACGCATTGCGGCTGTGGCTCAAGGGCGTGCCCTGGCATCGCAAGGCCGAAGCCCCTCACCTGCAGCAGCAGGTTTTGCGGCGTTCATGAGCCTGAAATTGAACGAGGCAGACGCTGCCGCGCCGGCAATCGTACCGAGCGAGGGTTTGCTGGCCCAGTGGCGTCGCCGCATGCTCGAGGCGACGCTGGCGCAACTGCGCCAGGGCATAACGCCACGCAAGATCGCGCTGACTATCGCGCTGGGCGTGGTGCTCGGTTTGTTTCCTGTTCTGGGTACGACCACGGTGCTGTGCCTGCTGACGGGCGTGCTGCTGAAGCTCAATCAACCGGCGATTCAGGCCGCGAGCTGGCTCGTTTGGCCATTGCAGGTGCCCGGCATTTATTTTTTTATACGCTTCGGTGAATGGCTCACCCATGCGCAGCCGACTGCCTTTTCAGTCCGGGCGCTGCTGAGCGCGTTCAACGACTCGCCATTGCGCTTCATGCAGCAGTTCGGTCTGCTGGGTCTGCGCGGCGTGCTCGCCTGGACACTGATCGCCCCGCCACTCGCGCTGCTGGTGTATTTAGTCACGCTGCCGGCGCTCAG
This sequence comes from Steroidobacteraceae bacterium, assembly GCA_049513435.1. Taxonomy (GTDB): domain Bacteria; phylum Pseudomonadota; class Gammaproteobacteria; order Steroidobacterales; family Steroidobacteraceae; genus FEN-1191. The sequence continues at coordinate 5,311 of JBEKWD010000155.1, forward strand.
ACGCCTGCTGCTGGTTCGCGCATCGCCCGCCGCTGAATGACGAACGGAATATCGCTATATGGCACTTGAGAAACTGCTGGGGCGCGACGTGTTGCCGGACACGCTCTTGCGTGCAGGCATTCGCCGTCTACTGCGCCAGAGGCTGCGCAGCGAATGCCGCGGAGACGTGGAATCGCAGATGAGCGCACTGCAGAGCCTGATCGCGCAGCTGCGCAGCAGCCCGATTGCAATCGAGACCGCAGCGGCCAACGCCCAGCACTACGAATTGCCGACGCGCTTCTTCGCGCTATGTCTGGGCAAACGCCTCAAGTACAGCAGCGGCCTGTGGAGCGAGCAGGCGAACACACTGGATGCAGCCGAGGAGGCGATGCTGCGACTGACATGCGAGCGTGCCCAGATCAGTGATGGCCAGAGCATTCTCGAGCTTGGCTGCGGCTGGGGGTCCCTCTCGCTCTGGCTCGCCGAGCACTATCCGCGCTCGTGCATCACCGCCGTGTCGAACTCGGCGACACAGCGACAATATATCGAGAGCGAGTGCGCGCGTCGCGGGTTCAGCAATCTGCGCGTCATCACCTGCGATATGAATCGATTTGATACGCCCGAAACATTTGATCGCGTGGTCTCCGTCGAAATGTTCGAGCATATGAAAAACTACGAGCAGCTCATGGGCAATATCAGCCGCTGGCTCAAAGCCGACGGGCGGCTGTTCGTGCATATCTTCACGCACCGGGAATACGCCTATCACTTCGAGGCGCGCGAGGAGTCGGATTGGATGGCGCGCTATTTCTTCAGCGGCGGGATCATGCCGAGCGACGATCTGTTGCTCTACTTCCAACGCGACCTGCAATTGTGCGCTCACTGGCGGGTCAGCGGGGAGCACTACCAGCGCACCGCCGAAGCGTGGCTGCGGAATTTGGATCGCAACGAGTCGCAGGTGCGGCCACTGCTGGCGGCCACCTACGGTGTGCGCAATGAGACGCGCTGGTGGGTCTACTGGCGAGTGTTCTTCATGGCCTGCGCCGAGCTGTGGGGTTTTCGCGGCGGCCAGGAGTGGCTAGTATCGCACTACCTGTTTCGGCGCTGCGCAAGTGTGGCGGCTCAGGGGCCCTCGACCGTGTAGCCTTCGGCCCGATAGCGCGATAGCGGCCCGTCGGGGGCCAGCAGCTCGTAGATCGGGCGCATCGCGAAACTGATTCGATCGTGCAGCAGTGCCGCTTCCGCCTCATTGTCCCAGGCGCTGGTGGCCTGCGCGATCAGGGCTTTGATCGTCGGTGAGCTCGACAACGCATTCAGGCAAGCATCCGTCTGATCGACGAAGCTGAGCTGGCGCAGGCGATCGACATCCCCGACGGCCCAGGCCGCCGCGCGCTGCTGCATCATCGGCAGATCGGTCTCGAGCCGTGCGACCGTGGCCTCGAGGCAACTGACTTCCACGCTCGGCGAGAGCGCGCTGACCGCCTTGAGCAGCCCCGATGGATCGGCGACCGCGAGCGATGCACGATGCACCGGCACATGTCGCTGCGCGGCCAGTCTGAGGACCGAGCGCTCCGTCTCATTGCGTCCGGTCAATCCCGCCGCGTCCATCGCCTGCTCATAGATCCGTAGCGCCGCGAACGATGGGCGCAGCTCCTCGATGCGGGTGTCGTCGCCATCAAAACGCGCCTTTTGCGTCTCGAAGCGCGCATACAGCGGGGCTGGTAGCCAGTCCTTGAGCGGGGTTTTCTGCGGGTTCTTCTGCACGCCGCGCCATTGGAAATACAGTCGTATCATGCCCACCGGACCAATGCTCGCCGAGACCGACGGACCGCTGGCCAGCACCTGCTGAGATTGGGCGATCGCGTTCTCGACCTCAACTGAGCGCCAACGCATCTTGCGCGGCAGATGATTGAGCGTGCCGAGGATC
>JBEKWD010000156.1:0-6276 GCA_049513435.1 Steroidobacteraceae bacterium
AACCAGAACACGCCGGGCAGAAATCGGGTCAATTTGAATTTGGACGCTGCCCATGCGAACACCGGCGCACAAAGCAGTATGACCACAAAGGTGCCGGTGAACAGCAACTGCAATTCACCGACGCCGAACACCGTTGCCATCGTGTCGCGTAACGGGCGCAGGATGTAATAACTTGCCAGCAGCATGAAATTGCACAGACACGCGAGCGTGAGTGCTTTGATCTCGTGTGGCTCGACCTTGACCGAGAGGCTGATGAGGCGCGCGAGCGGCAGTCGGAGATCTCGAGTCATGCAACCCCGATACAGCGATGTGCGGCCTCGTTGGCGCCGATTGGACCGTATGGTAGCCTTCATCGCTAAAGCAAAGCATCCAAGTTAGTCCGCTTCGCCTGGAGAAAGCCCATGCAAGCCACCCTCTCGTTTCGCCGCAATGTTCTGATCGCGAGCGCATTGGTTCTGAGCATTGGCATGCTGCCGCTGACACTGCGCGCGGAAACTGCCAAACCCAAGATCGCCTTCATCGGTGCCGGCAGGATGGGCAGCGGATTGGCGAAGCTGTGGGCGACGGCAGGCTACGAGGTCATGCTCTCGTCGCGCGATCTGGATGCAGTCAAGCAACTGGCCGCGCAGATTGGACCCAATGCACGCGCCGGCACGCCGGCCGAAGCGGCGGCCTGGGGCGATGTCGTGGTCGTCACTGTGCCCTACAGCGCACTGCCTCAGATCGGCCAGGACTACAAGTCCGAGCTCAAGGGCAAGATCGTGCTGGATACCTGCAACCCTTCACCCCAGCGTGACGGGCCCATGACGAAAGAGGCGCTGGACAAGGGCACCGGCGTCATGGATCCGATCTATCTTCCGGGCACCCGGCTCGTGCGTGCGTTCAACACCGTGAACTTCGCGCTGCTGGCTGCGCCGACACCTGCGAGCGGCGAACGGCACGGCGTGCCGCTCGCCGCAGACGACAAGGGGGCGCTCAAGGTCGCAGTTCAATTGGTGCGTGATGCAGGCTTTGACCCGGTCGTCGTCGGCGGATTGTCGAGCGCCAAAAGCTTCGATATGGGTCATGGCATACATGGGACCATGACCGCGAGCGAGGTGCGCACCGCGCTGGGCATCAAATAGCCTTGACCAATACGCAACCGAGTGCGCCGGCCTGGGGCGGCGCTCACAGCATCCGTTTCGGCGAATTCGTGGCACTCGCCGCGGCGATGCTGTCGACGCAGGCGTTCGCGGTCGATGCGATGTTGCCGGCGTTGCCGACGATTACCCGTGCGCTGCAGGTTAGCAATCAAAACCATGGGCAATGGGTCGTCACGGCCTATGTGATCGGTGTTGGCTTGGGTCAGCTGTTCTGGGGATTGGTGTCGGATCGCTTTGGCAGGCGGCCGGTATTGCTATGCGGTCTGGCGGTTTATGCGCTGGCTGCGGTGCTGTGCGGCTTGACGCAAAGCTTTGCTGCACTGCTCGGCTGGCGCCTCGCGCACGGGCTGGCCGCCGCGAGCGTCGTTGTCACGCGTTCGGCGATTCGCGATCTGTATTCGGGGCGGCAGATGGCGCGCGTGATGTCGCTGACCTTCGTCGTGTTTCTGATGGTGCCTATCATCGCGCCAAGTGTCGGGCAGCTGATCCTGCTGGTCGTGCCATGGCGCTCGCTCTTCATCGTATTCGCGCTCTTCGCCAGCGTCGTCTGGCTATGGGCGCTGCTGCGCCTGCCCGAGACGCTGCATCCGGAGTACCGCCTGACGCTCACCGGTGCACACATCCTTGGCGCCGTGCGCCTCGTGCTCGGCAGCCGCGCATCCGTGTGCTACACGCTGGCCATGACGGTCATGTTTGGCGCATTGCTCGCCTATGTCGGCATGGTGCAGCAGATCTTTGCGCAGGTATTTGAGCACGCGAGCTGGATGCCGACCATGTTTGCGCTGTGCGCGATGTCGATGGGTGCCGCAGCTTTCCTGAACTCCAGGATCGTCGAGCGCCTGGGCATGCGCGTGATCTCGCACTCGGCACTGATGGTGTATATCGGCGTGACCGGCTTGCACCTGTGGGTGGCCGCCGTCGGTCTGGAGCGGCTCTGGACATTCGTGCTGCTGCAGGCCGCGGCCATGGCCTGCTTCAGCTTGTCGGTCTCGAACTTTGGCGCCATGGCGATGGAGCCGGTCGGCTCCGTGGCTGGTGTCGGCGCATCGCTGCAGGGCTGCACCTCGACCTTCGGCGGTGCTTTGGTCGGCGCCGCCATTGGCAGGCAATTCAATGCTTCCACCGTGCCTCTGGCGGGCGGGGCATTATTCTGCGGTCTGTTGAGCCTCCTGTTTGTCCTGCTGGCGGAGAGATGGCGCCTGTTCAGACCGCATCACGTGGCGCCAGGCTCTGCCCTCAGCTCGCACCACGGTTCGTCTTGAGTACCAGTCCCTGCAATTTGAAGCTGTCGACCGAAACATCGTGCGGGGTGCACAGTGCGCGATAGTCCAGATTCTGCCAGGCGAAATCGTCGGTCAGGACCTTGCGCATCTGCGCGATCAGTTCGCAATCGCCCGCATCCATGAAGCTGGGCCATCCCGGCATGACGCGCGTGGGCGTCCAGTAGCCCTGCACGACGGACGAGGGGGCAGCATCGGGCGCCGCAGCCAGTGTGGAGAAATCGACGTTGACCGATGCAGCGCCCATCGGGAACTCTGAGGGCCCGCAGCCGGAAGCTATGATCTTCAGATCCTTGCGCGCGCCAAGAAACAGAAATATCTCGCGCACCTTCGATCGAAGCCCATCGCAGGTGTACTGCGATGTATAGGGCTCGTAGATCAGGGTCGCGTGGTGCGCTTGCCAGGTGGCGGCCTGCGGCTGCGGCACGGCTTGTTCCGCGGCTGCGCCCGGGACCGCCTGCAAAGCCAATGCAGCTATTGCAGCCGCTGCGAGCAATCGATTCGATGTGTGCATGACCTCCCCCTCCAATGATCTGCAATCCACTCGCGAGCGAATCATAGCGCTCTCACGGAGCGCGCGCGTGTTCGGTCCACCTTGCGATCATGAATCAAAGTGCGATAATAAACCTTAATAATCAACGCCTTATAAATTTCTCCGCCTCGCCGCATACGGCTAGACATTGCTGATGATCTTGGCCTTGAGGGCTTCGTATTCGGCATCGGATATGAGCCCGGAATCGAGCATTGATTTGGCGTTGCGCAAGCGGCTGACCGCATCAGCCTCGCCTCCGGCAGCCCCCGCTGCGCCAGGCGAGCCTGCGTTACCGAGCTGAAAGCCGCCCGATCGCGCGCGCAGTTCCTCGAGCTCGCGTACCCGACGCTTCTCGCGCCAGGCCTGGTCGTGCGCCTGGCAGATGCGATAGAGGGCCTGAGCCTGATCCTTGAGCAGGCCCTCATAAACGAGCGTGCGGGTTTGCCCGGAAGCCGAGGCCAGATCCGGGCTCTCCAACGCCGTGAGTTGTAGTCGGGCTGCGAGGACGCCGACATGGATATGCACATCCTTGAGGTCTTGCCAGCGCACATCGGTCAGATCAAAGCCTCCGAGCAAAGGTCGTTCGATCGCCAGGAAGCGCCCCGAAGTCGCGCCCAACGCCAGTCGGCGATGTTTGAGCGCGAACAAGCGCTGTTGAACTGCCCAGGCCTCAAGCTTTTCATCGGCTGTCAGCACGGAGTTCAGAATCTTCAGCACGGCTTCCTGGCCGTGGTCCCCGGCTTCCTCCACCATGATGAGTAACCTCCGCGTATCGGCAGGTTCACAGGCTCGAATCAAACGCCGCAGATAATGTCATATCGGCCGCGAGGCGACACCTGGGGCGGCCCTGCGATGACACGCCCATGACACATGGCACAAGCGCCGCGCTAGCCTGCCAGGCCATGGAATTGCGACTGCTCAATGTCCTGCAATGGCGTGCGGCGCACGTGGGCATTGCGCCGGCCCCGCAGGCTGCGACGGCAGAGCAGCTGTTCCTGATCGATACCTGCCAACGTCGCGTGGCGATCCTCATCGGCCGCGATGAGCTGGACCTGGCACGTCAACAATTTCCTGGCGACGTTGCGCTCGAGCACTTCGAGGGGTCCGACGCTTATGCCTTCCTGCTGCGATTCGCCTGCGGCCTGGAGAGCAAACTGGTCGCCGAGACCGAGATCTTTGGTCAGATCAAGCAGGCCTGGCGCGCGTTTTCCGAACGCGGCTCAGAGCTCTCCCGGCAACTCTCACCGTGCATTCAGCAACTGTTCCACGATGCCAAGGAAATTCGCGCGCAATATCTGGTCGGACTGGGCAGTGCCTCCTATGGCTCGCAAGTGCGACGCCTATTGGGCGATGAGAGCGCCAGCGGACCGACGCTGCTGATCGGCGCCGGCCAGCTCGCACAGGTTGTGGCGCCCTGGCTCACGGGCTCGCAGTTGTGGCTCTGCAACCGCACCGCTGAGCGTGCACGCGAGCTCGCGCTCGAACTCGCCAAGCGCAGTCCGAAGCGAGCGGTGCGCGTCATCGAAGGTGGTGTAGAGGCTGAACTCGAGGCCTGGCGCGCAGCGCATCAGGTCGTGCTGTGTGTACCACCCGAGGCGCTGGCCGATCAGGCCCGCGTGGCGGCGTGGCGCGAGCGCACCTATCAGGGTGGACGGATCATTCATTTGGGCGCCGGCGCTCAGGGGACGGCCCCCTGGAATAGGCTGCCCGAGTTCGTAAGCCTTGGGGCGCTGTTCGAGATGCTGCAGACGCAATCCGAATTGCGCCGGCGCCAGCTCGAGCGCTCACGCCGGGGCTGCGACGAGAAGGCCCTGTTGCGTTCGCTGGGGTCGAACACCTCGCAGCCACAAAGCTGGGAAGATCTCGCGGCCTTCAACGCCGTTTGAGCGATGCGGCCGCGCTCACTGAAGCTCGGCACGCGCCGCTCCGCGCTTGCACGCGCGCAAAGCGCGCTCGTCGCGCAGCAACTGCAACGATTGCATGATGGCCTGACGGTCGAGCTGGTCGGTCTGGAGACCCGCGGCGATCGGATCCAGGATCGGCCGCTAACCTCGGTCGAGGGCAAGGAGTTTTTCACGGCCGAGCTGGATGCGGCGCTGCTCGAGGGCGCGGTCGACCTCACGGTGCACTCCTATAAGGATCTGAGCCTCGAGCGCCCCGACCGCCTGCGATTGGCGGCCGTGCCGCCGCGCGAGCTGCCGCACGACATGGCGATATTTGCGCGCGACGTGCCGCAGCGCCTGGCCGCCGGGCACGAGCTGCTGATCGGTACCTCCTCACCGCGGCGCGCGAGTTTCGTGCCCGAGCTCCTGCAGCGGCTGCTGCCGCGGGCACCCAGCAGTGGAGCAAGCGCGCGCGTGCGGCTCGTGGACCTGCGCGGCAATGTCGACTCGCGCTTGCGCCGGCTGCACGAGCCGCGCGGCAGCACGCGCCAGCTCGATGGCATCGTACTGGCTATTGCGGGTCTGGCGCGCCTGTGGGCCGATGGATCGGGCCGAATGCTGCTCGAGTCCTTGTTTGCGCCGCTACCACGCATGGTATTGCCGCTGTCGGCATGCCCGACAGCACCGGCGCAAGGCGCGCTCGCAATCGAGTGCCGTGAGGACGATGCCATGACCGCGCAATGGCTCGCCGCGCTCGATCATGCGGCCACGCGCCGCGCCGTAACCACCGAGCGCGCGTTGCTCGCTGAGCGCGGTGGCGGCTGCCATCAGCGCTTTGGCGCGACGATGATTGAAGTGCCCGATCTGGGTACGCTCTTGTACCTGCGCGAAGCGCACGCACCTGCAGCGGATGGCGGGCCCGCGGTAGGGCAGTCACAGCTGCGATGGACGCCCGAGCGCGCGCTGGATGCGCCGGCTGGCACGGTGCTGGCCTGGGATGGCAGCCGCGTCGCAAACGGGTCCATCGAGCCACTGGAGGCGGGCATTGCCCTGAGCCTGCAGCGGCTGCCATTCACGCAGGCGCTGTTTGTCGCCCACCGTCGCGCATTGCCGCAGGGCGCGGCCGGGCATATCAATCCCGCCGCTCACATCTGGGTTCCCGGCCTGGACAGCTGGCAGGGGCTGGCCGAGCAGGGCCTCTGGGTCGAGGGCTGTGCCGACGGCCTGGGCTTCGCGGCTCTCGAGCCCTTATTCCACGCGCCACTGTTGCAATTGCCGCCCATGTCGCATTGGACGGTCCTGACTCACGCCGCAGCCACCGGTGGCTGGCCTGAGGGGGAAGTCATTGCGAGCTACATGCATCGCGATGCACCCGGCGAGCAGGGCGCGCCACCGCCGGCTGCGACACACCTGTACTGGCACAGCAGCGCGCAGTTCGA
>JBEKWD010000157.1:0-6263 GCA_049513435.1 Steroidobacteraceae bacterium
TAAAGATCAGCCTCCCCGATAGCTTCCGCTCGCCAATGGCAGGAAGGGGTCAAGTTGAGCCGCTCGACGCTTGATTCTAGTAACGTCGCCCCAGCGGCCGGTTTGGAGCGGGACGTGGTGCGGCAGGCGGCCAGTTCGAGACATTGGATTAAGCGGAAATGTTGCCTAGAAGCGGCCAGTCGCTGCTTCGGTTACGCTACGCCGACGCTTGAGTGGCCGCCAGGCTGCGGCCCCCAGATGCGGAATTACGCTCCGCCTCGGAGAGGATCTCTATGCGCCTCGTGATTTGCCTGACCATACGCCTGCTTTCCGCTTCCTTACTCGGCGCTTCGGCACTCACGCTGCCCGCGAATGCGACGCACTTCGCGCCCCTACCCAAGGTAACCAGTCCGCGTCTGTATGTGTTCGATTGTGGAACTCTCGTCCACAACAAACCCGAGGATTACAACCTGACGCGCGATGAGGTCAAAGACAGCAATATGGGTGTCACCTGTTACCTCGTGGCTCACCCGAAGGGCATGCTGATCTATGACACGGGTCTCAATGACCAGCTGGTGGGCAGGCCGCTATATGAGAACGTGCTCGATGGCTATGGGCAGATCAAGTTCAACACGCTGAGCGGACAGCTGGCGGACATCGGTGTCACGCCTGCCAATATCGATTATCTCGTTCTGTCGCATTACCACTGGGACCATATTGGCAATGCCGGCAACTTTGCCGGCTCAACGTGGCTTGTCTACAAGGGCGATCGTGACCGGATGTTCAGCAGTGCGGCGCGCGCCTATCCCTGGTTCAGCCAGTACTCAGCGCTGGAGAACAGCAAGACGACGCTTCTCAGCGGCGATTATGACGTTTTCGGGGACGGTACAGTCGTCGTGCTCGCAACGCCAGGACATACGGAGGGGCACTGCTCGTTGCTGGTGCGCCTTAAGAACACCGGACCCATCGTGCTCTCGGGTGACCTGTACCACTATGCAGAAGAGCGCGACCTGAGACGAATGCCGGACGAAGAGAAGACCACGGGAACGGTCGAGTCACGCCAGAAAGTCGAGGAACTGTTGCGGCGGACTGGGGCGCAGCTGTGGATCGGCCACAGTATGGAGTTCTTTCGCGCGGTACGTAAGTCGCCCGCGTGGTACGACTGACTACGACCCACTACTCGAAACTAGGGTAAATCAAGTGTCAGGCCGGGCTCGCACATCCCCGATAACGGCAAGTGCGGTCCCGCGAATATTTTTGCGGGCGTCGTTTGAGCGACTCAGTTTCGTGGCACTCAACGCGCCGGTGCGCGCGTCAGCAAATAGCTCTGTTGGATCTGGTTATCGACATAGTAGGGTCTGACCAGCGCCTCGAAATCGGCACGGACCCGGGCCAGCCGATCCGGCGCGTCCGCGAGACCTTCGACGACGTTGCGCATCGGGCCAATGGAGGCCTCGATGAACCGGCGATAGTGAGCGAGACTCAAGGCCGGGTAAACCAACGTGCCCCGCTCGAAGAAAGGCTCGCCGAACGCGCCCGCCAGCCGTTCGTTGATAACCACGGGGTTTCCCCAAAGCGGAGGCGGAGCAACGCCCGGAGGTGGGGGCGGTGAATTGCGGCCGATCAAGGCGAACATCCCGCCTACCAGGTGCTCCGGTGGCCAGGTGGCGAACGCGACCCTTCCGGTAGGCTTCAGTACGCGGCGCATCTCGGCGACGACGACCTCCGGACGCGGCGCGAACATGTGGCCGAACTGGCTGACCACGACGTCGAAGGAGGCGTCGGGGTAGGGCAGTGCCTCGGCGTCACCTTCTTGCCACGCGATCTCTGGATGCGCCGCAATCCTGGCATTTTCGCGAGCCTCCACAAGAAGTTCAGGCGTCAGGTCGAGCGCGCTGACCTGCGCCCCCGTTCGCGCGGCTGTCACTGCGACAACGCCGGTACCCGTGCCTACATCGAGCACCGACTCGCCAGCCCGGATGCCGGTAAAGCGAACGAGATGAGCTGCGACGGGTGTAGTGAAGGTGGCCGTCGGCGTGAAGGTGGTCCAGGACTCGCGTTGCTTGCGCTTGAAATCCATGAACGGATCGTTGTTCATGGGACATCCCCCGGTGAGCGGCGGTCGCAGCCGTGCGCCCGAGCATACTCCGGGGTTGCCGTGACCGGTACTCGACGGCTCGCGGCACAATGTCGGGTCTACCGCTGACTGTCGCGGACCTCTACGCGCGGCAGCGGATCCTTTCCATGACCCGTTTTCGCGAAGATCCCGATACTGGGCCTTGCGACTCCAATTGAATCTGCCGAACTAGCCGTGTCGCGATGCCTCGACACGGCCATTGATTCACCCGATAGCTGGCGTTCGCGAGAGGCGGGTGAGGGTCGACTCGGACGTCGCTTCCCATCGGGCTGATGGCTTGTTCTTGCGTTGGATCGACGTCGAGGTCTGCAGGAGCTTTACCGGCCGAATGACTGCGACCGCCAGAACTCCGTCCTTGAATTTCTTCAGCGCCGACTATTGCTGATAGTCATAGGGTAAGAAAGAAACGCAAAAGGAGTCAGTCGCTTGCTGCCGCCCGGTTTGCCGTCGGTAGAGGATCAGTAGAGGCGGGCAAGTGAAACTGATTTTTTCCAGGAAGGGTTTTGATTCCTCGGCTGGTGGTGTCCCGAGCCCGCGCGTTGATGGACGCTGCCCGATAGCCCTTCCGATTCCAACCAGAATGCCAACCCCGACTCGGTTCGGCGATCTCTCGGACGAAGTCGCCCAGCTTGTATCCGATCTAACCCGAGGCCGACTACCGGACTTTCACAAAGTCGTCATCGGCCGCTCGTATGCTGAACGACAACCTAGGGATGCTCGCAAAAATAACTGCAAAGGACGCGGGCTAATCACGTTCCACGAGCAAATGAGGGCAATGAACATGAACAGAATTCTGGCATTGAGCCTTGCCGTCGGCATTTCCGTGCTGATGGCTGCGTGCGGAGATACCGGGCCCCCGGGTGCCACAGGCGCAACGGGTGCCACAGGCGCGACCGGTGCCACCGGTGCAACAGGGGCTGCCGGCCCGGCCGGACCAGAGGGCACGGGCACAGCCGGTGCCGACGCGGCAGCCAACTACGCTACGGTGACACCGATCAAGCATATCGTCGTCATTTTTCAGGAAAACATCGCCTTCGATCATTATTTTGGTACCTACCCCTACAATGTGAATCCCACCACGTCTGTGCAGTCGTTATTCACATCGACCGCCGTTGATCCCGGGGACGTCAACAACTACGTTAAGACGGCGACGCTTCTAACGACCAATCCGAACGCTGCGAACGCGCTGAACAACGGCGCCCCAATGGACGGCAACAGTGCCACGGTGACCAGTGGTGGTGCAGTCAACCCCTTTCTGCTCGTGCGTGCGGCAGCGGCTACGAACGACCAGGATCATGATTACCCCGACGAGCAGAAAGCCTTCGACAATGGCGTACTGGACCTATTCCCGCTGTACACCGGCAATGGTGGCACTTATTCCACCTCGTCGACCAATCCTTTTGGCCAGCCCGACGTACCTGCTGCCTATGAGACCGACGGCCAGGTCATGGGCTTTTTCGATGGCACGACGGTCACCGGCTACTGGAACTATGCCCAGCACTTTGCGATCAACGACAACTCGTTTGGCACGACTTTCGGTCCTTCTTCGGTAGGTGCCATCAACCTTGTCTCCGGGCAGACCAACGGCGTCATTACCAACAATGGTGCCGGAACTTCCGTGATCGCCGACAGTGTCGGCGGCTTCACGCTCATCAGCGACGTGGATCCGACCGGGGACCTGTGCTCCTCCACCACTGCCAACGTTCAACTTGGCGGCAAGAACATCGGCGACCTGCTGAACGCGGGCGGAGTGAGCTGGGGCTTCTTCGAAGGCGGCTTCGACCTGACTGTGACCAACGCCAATGGGACCACCGCCTGTGCCCGCAGCACCACCTCCGCGATCACCGCGGTCAAGAAGGCTGACTACATTCCCCACCATGAGCCGTTCCAGTACTACGTCTCCACGGCCAATCCCAACCACAACCGGCCGACGTCGGTTGCAGTGATCGGAACCGATTTGGATACCGGTACGGCCGTCAATCAGGCTAATCATCAATACGACATCAATGACTTTTTCGCGACCGTGTCGGCGGGCAATTTTCCTGCCGTGAACTTCCTGAAAGCGCCGGGCTATCAGGATGGGCATGCTGGCTACTCTGATCCGCTCGATGAACAGGAATTTGTCGTGCAGGTGATCAATTTCCTGCAGCAGCAGCCGACGTGGGATTCGACGCTCGTAGTGATCGCCTACGACGATTCCGATGGCTGGTATGACCATGTCACGAAGATCGTGAACGCCTCATCAACCTCTTCAGATGCGTTGAATGGCGCCGGTGTCTGCAATGGCGGCAGCACTTCCACCCCCGTGCTTTCTGGCGACACAGGGACGGCCGGCGCGCAGGGCCGCTGCGGCTACGGCCCGCGATTGCCACTGATCCTCGTTTCTCCCTATGCCAAGACCAACTTGGTAGACCATACGACCACCGATCAATCCTCCATTACCAGGTTCATTGAGGACAACTGGCTCGGTTCGGTGCGCATCACGGGCTCATTTGACGCGCAGGCGGGTGTGCTGACGAACATGCTCGACTTCACCAAGACGGCGACGACGCTTACTCCGGCGCTGTTTCTGGATCCCATATTGGGAGTACCGCTGACCACCGAGTGAGGTGCGCAGTTCCAGCAAAGAGCCGGGGCGCACTCCGACCACCGCCACGCTCGATGAGTGTGGCGGTGGTCATGGTTGTTGAGTCCCAAGCAATTCTCCCATGGTTAACATTACCCGTAGAGCCCTGCTGCTGCAGGGCGGCCTAGCCAGCGCGTCGATTGCGATGACCAATCCTCTAACCGAGGGCGTGCCGTTTGTGCAGGCGATGTGCAACGGCGCTGACCCGCGGCTCAGGCAGGTGAAACTTGAAATCGACAACGCGCCGATCCGGCCCGCACTGCAGGTTGGTTCCTTGGAGCGGTTTGTCGATGCGCTACCAATCCCGCCGGTCGCACAGCCCAACTTCGTTCGACCTGATCCGTACGGTACCGCTGGCAAAGTACCCCTGTACCGGATTCAGATGCGCGAGATTCACGCCAGCGTGCATCGGGATCTGAAACCAACGCGATTCTGGTCATATAACGGCACCGTGCCTGGGCCGACGATCCATGCGCGCCAGGGCACCGGTATATTCATCGAATGGCGCAACGAACTGCCGAGCCGGCACTTCTTGCCCATCGATCATCGCCTGCACGGCGCCGAATCGAACAAGCCGCCGGTTCGCACTGTGGTGCACGTACATGGCGCCAAGACCAGGCATGAGAGCGACGGCTTTCCGGAGGATTGGTATACGCCGGGCAGATCACTGCTGTGCCACTACCCCAATGACCAGGACGCCGCGACGCTCTGGTATCACGACCACGCGATGGGCATCAACCGGCTGAATATGTACGCGGGCCTGATCGGCGCCTACCTCATCCATGATACCGCCGAGGAGGCGTTGAATCTGCCCGCCGGCGAATTCGACGTTCCGCTGCAGTTTTGCGATCGCATGTTCTATCGAGACGACCACCAGCTGTACTACCCCGTCTCCGAATACATCGGTGCGCCATGGGTACCGGATCTCCACGCCGATGGAACTCTCATCAATGGAAAATTGTTTCCGTATCTGGAAGTGCAGCCGCGCAAATACCGTTTTCGCATCCTTAATGCGGCCAACAATCGCGGCTTCGATCTAGCGCTGGCCGATGGGCAGCGCATGATCATGATCGGTTCGGATCAGGGGTTGCTTACCGCCCCGGTTTCACGTTCCCATGTCCTGTTGGCTCCGGGAGAGCGCGCCGATGTTGTCATCGACTTCAGCAAACTGGTCGGCGCACACGTCGAGCTCAATAGCGGTGCCCAGGGCGTGCTGCAATTTCGTGTGTCTGACAGGCAGGTTACCGATCCGAGTTCGGTTCCGCCGAACTTGCGCACGATACAGCGACTCGCGCCAGTCTCCGCCACTAAGACACGTAGTCTGACATTGACGGAGCATGACAATCGCGCCGGTGATCCAGTCGCCATGACGCTGAACGAGGCCCACTGGTACGAACCGGTCACCGAAAAGCCAATCCTCAACAGCACTGAGGTGTGGGAGTTTCTGAATCTGACCGACGATGTGCATCCCATCCATCTACACCTGGTGCGCTTCCAACTTCTGAATCGACAGAATTTCCA
>JBEKWD010000158.1:0-6262 GCA_049513435.1 Steroidobacteraceae bacterium
CCCCGACGTACTCGCGCAGCATCGAGGTAAAGGCCCCTAGCTGGAAAAACAGGTGCTCGGAATCGCGCCAGACCGGCGTGGTGCCGGTCACGGTTGATACCGGATCGATCAGGTCTGCCGGCGTGTAGGTCGAACCGCAGTTATCGCAGCTGTCGCCATATTGCGCGGGCGTTTTGCAGCGCGGGCAGGTGCCGCGCACGTAGCGATCGGGTAGGAACATGCGCGCCTGCGCGTCGTAAGCCTGCCGCACCGTGCGGCGCGAGATAAATCCGCCGGCGCGCAGCGTCTCATAGAGCACGCGCGTGAAGTGGACGTTCTCGGGCGAATGCGTGGAATGGAAGTGGTCGAACTGGATCAGAAACTCGCGGTAGTCACGCTGGTGCTCCTCGGCGCTGCGCGCGATCAGCGTCTCGGGGCTCACGCCTTCCTGCTCGGCGCGGATCATGATGGGCGTGCCATGCGCATCATCGGCGCAGCAATAGATGCAATCATTCCCGCGCTGCTTCTGAAAGCGCACCCAGATGTCGGTCTGCACGGCCTCGATGATGTGGCCGAGGTGCAAGGGGCCGTTGGCGTAGGGCAGGGCGCTGGTGACGAGTATTTTGCGGGGCATGCGCAGGCTTCGGCCGTGTCGGCGGGCACGGCATTATTGCATGCGTGCGCGGCTCAGTGCTGATCCTTGAGCGCTTCGAATCGGGCCTTGTTGATGGCTTTCTTGTACGCCTCGGCGCCGTCGATCGTGCCGGCGTCGAGTAATTGTTGAATCGCGCTGTCCATCGTGCGCATGCCGAAAGCCCCTCCGGCCTGCATGGTGTTCTCGAGCTGATCGAGCTTGCCCTGGCGGATCAGGTTGGCTGCCGCCGGGGTGTTGATCAGGATCTCGAGCGCGGCCACGCGGCCGCTGGCGTCGGACCGACGCAGCAATTGCTGTGAGATCACGCCGCGCAGGGAAGTGGACAGCATCGTGCGCACGTGCGACTGCTTGTCGGACGGAAACGCGTTGACCATCCGATCCACGGTCTGCGCCGCGCCATTGGTGTGCAGCGTGCCCATGACGAGAATGCCCATCTCCGCCGCGGTCACCGCGATGCTCATCGTCTCCAGATCGCGCAGCTCGCCGATCAGGATCACATCGGGGTCCTCACGCAACGCCGAATGCAGCGCGGCTGCGAAACTGGGCGAATGCACGCCAATTTCGCGCTGGCTGATCAGGCACCTCTGGCGCGGATGCACGAACTCGATCGGATCCTCGACCGTCAGAATATGGCCTTTGATGCGCTTGTTGATGTCATCGATCATCGCCGCGAGCGAGGTCGACTTGCCCGAGCCGGTCTTGCCGGTCACGAGAATCAAGCCATTGTTGGCCCGACACAGCTGCCTTACCGAGTTGGGCATGTTGAGCTGATCGAGCGTCAGGGCCTTGGACGGTATCGCCCGGAACACCGCGCCCATGCCGTTGAGCTGACGCATGACGTTGACGCGAAAGCGGCCCTTGTCGGCCAACGTATAGGCGAAGTCCGCGCCGTCCTTGCTCTCAAAACGCTCCACGGCCTTCTTCGAGAGGATCTCGTACAGCGTTGTCTTGACGAATTCCGCGCTCAATATATCGCCGCGCAGCGGCGAGAGCTCCCCATGCAGCCGGATGCGCGGCGGGTCCCCGGCGATGAAATGCAGATCCGAGCCGCGGCGCTGCACGAGCTCTTCGAGAAACGAATCGATCTGTGCCATCGGCGCTGCACTCAGCTGCCGGTCGGCTGGATACTCGTGGGGTCCAGACGCGGCAGCATGCTGGTGTCGGTCACGAATTTCTGGAACATGCGCTTGTCGGTGGCATAGGCGTAGGCATCGTCGGGATCGATCTCGCGCGCGTTAAGCGCTTGCTGCAGCGCCTGATCGAACAGTTGCATGCCGAATTCGCGGCCCATCTGCAACTGGGTCGGAATCTGGTGCGTCTGATCGCTGGTGACGAGTTTGGCGATGGCCTTGGTCATGACCATGATCTCCACGATCGCGCGCCGGCCGCGCCCCTCGGCGCTTTTGACCAGGATCTGTGTGACCACGGCGAGCAGGCTCTGGGACAGAAAGCTCTTGGTCTGTTCGCGCTCCTCGGCCGGCAGCGCATCAATCAGACGATCGATGGTCTTCACGGCGCTCGTGGTGTGCAGCGTTCCGAGTACCAGGTGTCCGGTTTCGGCAGCCGTCATAGCCATGCGAATGGTCTCGGCATCACGCAATTCGCCGACCAGGATCACATCGGGATCCTCGCGCATCGCGGCGCGTACGCCCTCGGCGAAATTCGGAATATGCGTGCCCAGTTCGCGCTGAATGATCTGGCTGGACTTACTGCGGTGGACGAACTCGATCGGGTCCTCGAGGCTGATGATGTTGAGTTTTCGGGTCTGATTGAGCAGGGCGATCATGGCGGCGAGCGTCGTGGATTTTCCGGTGCCGGTCGACCCGGTCACCAGGATCATGCCCTGGTGGTAATCGCACAACTTGGTCACGATCGGCGGCAGGCCGAGCTTGTCGAGCGTCGGAATTTCGGATGGTATCGCGCGAAACGTCGCGCCCAGGCCCGTGTCCTTGCGAAATACATTGACGCGAAAGCGCCCGCCGTCGGCCGAGACGTAGGAGAAGTCCAGGTCGTTACCGCGGCGGAAATAGTCCGACTGATTCGGTGTGAGGATCTCCGTGATGTAGCTCTCCAGCTCGGCGTCGCGCAGATCGCGGAACTTGATGGCCTCGAGATCACCGTGCTGGCGCACCATGGGAGGCACACCCACGGCGAGGTGAATATCCGAGCAGCCCTGCTGCGTGCCGAGTTTCAGGAACGCATCGATGCGCGCCACGTAGCTATCCTTGACGGGTTCCCAGACGGAACAGTCCGGCTGGTCGTTGTTTAACCTAAACCATCGAGCCGGATCAACGTCTCAGGGTCCGAAATTTGACCCAGTGCACGGGTTTTGGCAAATCAACGGGGCGCCGCAGCCAACCGGGGCGAGCGGGGGGCGGATTGCATGGCGGCGAGCTAAAGAAAACGCTCCAATGCGCCGCGGAATTCGTCCATGGTCTGAAAGCGCTGGTTCTTGTCCACCGCCATTGCCTTGACCACGATTTCGGCCAGGTTGGCCGAGAGCTGAGAGTTGATCTCCTGAGGTGCGCGCGCCTTGCCCTGCACGTGCTGATACATCACGGCCATGTGATCGCCGCGTGAATAGGGCGGCACGCCGGTCAGCATTTCGTACATGATCACGCCCAGGGCGTAGACGTCGGCGCGCTCATCGACCTTGCGGCCCAGGATCTGCTCGGGTGCCATGTACTTGGGTGAGCCGATTACGTAACCGGTCTTGGTGAGCTGGGTATCGCCCTCGCGGTGCGCCGCGGCCACGCCGAAGTCCACGATCTTGAGCTGACCCTGGTCATTGATGAGCAGATTGGCGGGCTTGAGATCGCGGTGCACGATACCGATCTGGTGCGCGACGGCCATGCCGGTGGCGATGTCGATGCCGAACTGCAGTGCACGCTTCTGCGCCAAAGGCTTCTCGTTGACGATCTCCGAGCCCAGCGTGTGCGACGGGAAGTACTCCATCGAGATCGCGTAGTTCTGTTGCATATACAGGAAGTCGTAGATGCGGATGACGTTCTTGTGCGTGATCTTGCGCGAGTAGCGCAGCTCGTGCACGAAGCGCTTCATGATCTCCTCATCGTTGGCGACGTTGGGATTGAGGAACTTCAGAATCAGCTTCTCCTCGACCACGGTGTCTTCCATCAGCAGCACAGTGCCGAAAGCGCCGCGCCCGATGCGCTCGATGTACTTGTAGCGCCCTTCGATGACATCACCGGGCTTGAGCGTGGAGATGTCGAGTTTCGGGCCTACCGCGTTGGCGACCTGGTGCACCACCTGTGCGACTTCTTTCTCCGGTATCAGCAACGTGCGCGCCGTGGCCTGGCCACGCGCCGCCATGCGGCTCGGATGCTGCGTGTTGCCCGAGGTCTGCAACGCGTCCTCGACGGAGCCGGAGGAAAAGCGCACCTCCAGCTCGGTCAGTGCGCGCACCGCCGCACGTGCGACCGTCTCGTCACCCTGGGCGCTCTGCGCCTGCAATTGCACACGGATCTGGTCCGCGATCTGCTCGTCGGCGAGGCTCGCGAGGGCCTGGATGGTCTCGACGCGCACTTCCTTCTCCGGGCGCGCCAGTAGCGGCAGCAGCAGTTCGATCGACGCTCGATCGCCGAGCTTGCCGATCGCGCGTACCACCACGGGCATCGAACGCGCATTGCCGGCGCGCAACATTTCGACCATGCGCGGCATGGCGCGCTTGCTGCCGATCTCCGCGAGCGCATCGACCGCGCGCTCGCTGACCCACCAGTCTTTGTCCTTGGTGGCTTCGATCAGGTGCGAGATCGCACGCTCATCCTTGGTCTGATTCAGGATCTCGACCGCGGCGCGACGGATATCGTCGTCGCGGTCGCGCACCAGCTCGAGCACGGCATCGATCACTTTCGGGCCGCCGATCTTGCCGAGCGCATCGCCGGCGCGGCTGCGCACCCACCAGTCATCGTCTTTGAGCGCTTGCAGCAGGTATTTGACCGAGCGCGCATCGCCGACCTCATTTAGTACCTCGACGGCGCAGCGTCGCGTCTGCTCCGACTCGTCCTTGAGTACCGGTACCAGGTGCCGGATGGTTTCCGGGTCGCGCGCGCGCTGCAACAGCTCGACCGCGCGGTTCTGTACTTCGATCTCCGGATCGCGCAGCAAAGCGCACACGCGCGCGACGTCGATCGGGCCGTCCATCTTGCTCATGGCCGCGAGCGCGGCACTGCGAATCACCTTGCTGCTGTCGGTCAGCAGCCCCTGCAGTGCCCGCTGCACGTCGGGCTTGTTGAAGCGCGCGAGGATATTGATGATGTGCAGGCGCGAGATCGCATCCTTGCCCTGCAGCCGCCCGAGCAGCTCGGGCACGGCTGCCTCGTCGGCCGCTTCAGCCACGATGCGAAACAGCGCCGCCTTCTCGTTCGGCTCTTGCGAATAAGCCGTGTTGAGCAGCTCGCGGATCGAGATGCGCCCTCGCTGGCTGTTGATGACGTCCATCAGCGCCGACTTGGCTACGCCGGGGGTCGATAATGCCGGCAACAGCAGCTGCGGCGGGTAGCCGCGGCTGCTGGTCAACGCCCAGGCAACCCCGGCAATGACGCGGGAGCTGCCCTGGACCATCGCCTGGATGTACTGTGGGAAGGTCTTCGCGCTCGCCAATGAAGCGAGCACGTCGACGAACGCCACCGTCGCCTGCTTGTCGGCGTCCGGCAGCGCTGCGATCACGTTCTCAATCGCACCGGGGCCGATTTCCTTGAGCTTGGTGATCGCTTTCTGGGTCTCCGCGCCCATCAGATCGTTGGTCGACTTGATCTGCATGATCAGCCGATCGGCGCGCAGGTTGGTAAATAAAGTCATTCCACCGTGTTAATGTTGTTCAGCGGGTTGCAAACGCGGCCCCTCGCTTAAAATGCCGATGGCCTGGACGTTCCCTGCAAGCCTGGATTATGCCATGTTTGCTGCGCTTCACGGCCGTTCTTACCCCCAGCAGGTGATCAAGTAGATGTCGATTTCCGAGTCCAGCGTACGCGCGGCCCTTGAAAGTTTCGTTGAACCCTATTTGCAACAAACCCTCGCGCAGGCCGGCGCGCTGCGCGCCGTGGAGCTCTCGGGCGACGCAGTGCTGGCGCGCATCGAGCTCGGCTTTCCAGCACTCGGGTACAGCCACGCCCTGCAAGCCGCGCTGCAGAGCCACCTGCACGCCTCGGGCCAGCCGGTGGCGCTGACTCTGGAGCTGAGCAGCGTCATAGTCTCCCATGCAGTGCAGCGCAACCTGCAGCCGCTTGGCGGCGTCAAGAATATCGTTGCGGTGGCAAGCGGCAAGGGCGGAGTTGGCAAATCCACAGTTGCCGTGAACCTGGCGCTGGCCTGGACAGCCGCCGGCGCCCAGGTCGGCATCCTTGATGCCGACATCTATGGCCCGAGTCAGCCATTGATGCTCGGGCTCTCGGGCGAGCATCCGAGCTCGCCCGATGGCAAGCACATCGAGCCGTTGCACGCGCACGGGCTCACCGCGATGTCAATCGGCTTTCTGGTCGATCCGCTGCAGGCGGTGGTCTGGCGCGGTCCCATGGTCACGCAGGCGCTCACGCAATTGCTCAGCGACACCGAATGGGGCCAGCTCGACTACCTCGTGGTCGACATGCCGCCCGGCACCGGGGATATCCA
>JBEKWD010000159.1:0-6260 GCA_049513435.1 Steroidobacteraceae bacterium
GGGCGTCGAAGGAAAGGCATACATGGTGCCGAAGCTCAAGTGCTCATTCGAGATATCGTCGCCGGTGAACAGCCGTGCGGACACGTGCAGCGTGTCACTGACAAAATTATTCTGGTACTGCAGTTGCGTGAGCGTGTAACCGGTCTCCTGGAACTGACCGGGCACAAGTGGGTCTGACAGGTACAAAGCGGTCGGATCGTCCTTATGCTCAAAGCCGTAGACAACTTCGAACGACCAGGGTCCGCGCGCGATGCTGCCGAAGAATTGCTTGGTGCGATCGCCATCAAGTCCCCAGGCAACGCCTGATTTTCCTGAGGCGCCGTAGTCGAAAAAGAGGTTCTGGCCCTGAGCATTCATGCCGCTCACGGACATCAGCACATCGACACCGTTGTCGAAACGCTTGCCGAAACTCGCGCGGCCCTCCACCAGTGACTGCGGCTGTTGATAGCCGACCGCAAGTTCTGCGCCGTTCACCTCCGTACCCTTGCGCGTGACGATATTGACCACGGCAAACATGGCGTTCTGGCCGTATACCGCGCCACCCGGTCCGGGAATGAATTCGATGCGCTCGATCAGGTCCATATCGATTGGGAGCTCCCGACCGGACGGTCCTGAGTCAAAGATTGGGTCATTGACGCGATTGCCGTTAATCGTAACCAGCACGCGGGTGTTGTAGTCCCCCGGCAGGCCAAATCCCCTCACGCCCAGATAGGTGAATTGCCTGTCGTAAGTGACGTAGACGCCAGGCAGGCTCGCCAGGGCTTGATCGAGAGTGCGCCAACCAAAGGCCTTGATCTCCTCGCGCGTGATGACGCTGACGGCGGCGCCAATCTGGGATTGCTTCTGCTCGTACTTGGAGGCCCCGACGACGCCGATCTGCATCAGCTGCTCGAGACTCATGTCGGTCACGTCCGCCGCCGCCGCTGTGTGCAAGGCCACGACGCCAGCCAGACATGGCAGGACCATTCGCATTTTGCTCAGCAAATGTTGTTTTACGGCGCCTGCCATCGGAGTGATTTCTATGACGTTGTCGCTGGATTGAGGCTCCATTCGCGCTCAGGTCCGAGCCAACTTTGATCAAACAGGCTTCACGCGGGGACAACGGTGCGGTGGCATACATAACGAAGCGCTCATTCGCGAGAATGAGATGCGCGTCACATGTGCTATGCGACTCACCGGACGTACCGTAGAGTCACTAACGGCTGCGGGGAGCAGCCGAGCAGAGCTACCTATCTATTGGCAGCTATCGCCGCGGGTATCGAATCAATCGCCGATGCGCTGGCTGGCCTCGAACAGGAACCACACGCGCCGCTCGGCCTCATCGATCCAGACCTCGAGCAAACTCGCGCTCGCCACGTCGTCGTATTTGTCACAGAGCCCATGCGTTTCACGCATGAAGGCGGCGAGGCGCAGATTGTCCTCGCGCAGTTCCGCGAGCATGTCCTGCGGGGTTACGAAGTCGGCATCGTTGTCCGCGAGGCGCTGCAGGCGCGCAATGTGGCCAATGGATCGGACTGTGGTGCCGCCGAGCTTGCGCACGCGCTCGGCGATCGGATCGGCAGTCGCGTAGATCTGATCGGCCTGCTCATCGAGCAGCAGGTGGAAATCGCGAAAGTGCGGACCGGACATGTGCCAGTGGTAGTTTTTGGTCTTCATGTACAGCGTGAACGTATCGGCCAGCAGCGCGTTGAGCTCGGCTGAGATGTCACGCGTGGCCGCGGCGGACAGGTTGCTGCGGGTCTGCAACGGCGCCATGCGGCGCTGTTTTGCCTTCTTCAGATCGCTCATCGGGAGCCTCGCCAGTTGCGCTTGCGATTGGGTCGTCACAGTATACGCAACCCATCGCAGCGCCCGATAGCCTGAAGTAGTGCCACTCATCACTCTGCCGGACGGCAGCCAACGCAGTTTTGAATCTGCCGTCAGCGTCGCTGAGATTGCAGCGAGCATCGGCTCGGGTCTGGCGCGCGCAGCGCTGGCCGGCCGCGTCGATGACCGGCTGGTTGATACCTCTTACAGCGTCGATCACGATGCGCGCGTCAGCATCGTCACCGACCGTGATCAGGACGGCCTGGAGATCATCCGGCATTCCACGGCGCACTTGCTCGCGCAGGCCGTCAAGCAGCTCTTCCCGGATGCCCAGGTCACGATCGGCCCGGTGATTGAGGATGGCTTTTATTACGATTTTGCCTATGCCCGGCCTTTCACGCCCGAGGACCTGGCCGCGATCGAGGCGCGCATGCATGAGCTCGCTAAGGCCGACGAGCCCGTGCGCCGCCGCGTGCTCGGGCGCGATGAGGCCGTGGCGCTGTTTCGCAACCTCGGCGAGCACTATAAGGCCGAGATCATCGCCGGCATCCCAGCCGGTGAGCCCATCAGCCTTTACGGCCAGGGCGACTGGCTCGATCTGTGCCGCGGCCCGCACGTGCCCTCGACCGGTAAGCTGCGCGCCTTCAGGCTTACAAAGGTCGCGGGCGCCTACTGGCGCGGGGATTCGCGCAACGCCATGCTGCAGCGGATCTACGGCACGGCCTGGCCGGATCAAAAGCAGCTCGACGCCTATCTGCACCGACTCGAGGAAGCCGAGAAGCGCGATCATCGCCGAATCGGGCGCGAGCTGGACCTCTTCCATATGCAGGAGGAGGCACCAGGGGCGGTCTTCTGGCACCCCAAGGGCTGGCAGATCTTTCAAACCCTGATCCAATACATGCGCGGCAAGCAGCGCGCCTTTGGCTTTCAGGAGGTCAATGCACCCGAGCTCATGGACCGCACCCTTTGGGAAGCCTCAGGTCACTGGGAGAAATTCGGCGAGAACATGTACACGACGCACACGCCCGATGAGCGCGTCTACGCGATCAAGCCAATGAACTGTCCGGGCCACGTGCAGATCTTCAAGCAGGGCCTGCGCAGTTATCACCAGTTGCCGCTGCGCTATTCGGAGTTCGGCAAGGTGCATCGCTACGAGCCCTCGGGCGCCTTGCACGGGCTCATGCGCGTGCGCGCCTTTACGCAGGACGATGCGCACATTTTCCTGACCGAGGATCAGATTACGGCCGAGTCAGTCGCGATCACCGGGCTGATCCTGGACATCTACAAGGATTTCGGCTTCGAGGACGTGCGTATCAAATTCTCCGATCGGCCCTCCAAACGGGTCGGAGACGACGCAGTCTGGGACAAGGCCGAGGCGGCGCTGCACAGTGCGGCGCGTGCTGCGGGCATTGAATTCAGCCTGAACCCGGGCGAGGGGGCCTTCTACGGCCCTAAGCTCGAGTTCGTGCTGCGCGATGCAATCGGGCGCGACTGGCAGTGCGGGACGTTGCAGGTCGATCTGAATCTGCCCGGCCGCCTGGGCGCGCATTACATCGACGAGCACAGCCAGAAGCGTGTGCCGGTCATGCTGCATCTGGCGATTTTTGGTTCGCTCGAGCGCTTTCTGGGCATCCTGCTCGAGCATCATGCCGGGCGTCTGCCGGCCTGGCTCTCCCCGACCCAGGCCGTCGCCATGAGCATCACCGACCGCCAGCACGATTACGTGCTAGCTATAGTGGATTTCCTGAAAAATCAGGGGCTTCTAGTCCAATCCGACTTGCGCAACGAAAAGGTCGGCTTTAAGATTCGCGAGCATACGTTGCAACGCGTACCCTACCTTCTGGTGGCGGGCGACAAGGAAGTTGCAGCGAATCTGCTTTCAGTGCGCTCCCGTAGCGGCAAGGATCTGGGCACGATGACGCCTCAGACGTTCGCCGAACGTCTGCGCATCGAGCTGGATAGCCGCGGGCGTCGAACATTGGAGGATTGATATATAGCCATCTCATCGAAGAGGATCCGGCGTAATGACGAGATCAGTTCACCCACGGTACGGGTGATTGGGGCGGATGGAGGACAGGCAGGCGTAATGACGCGCGCAGAGGCGTTGCAACTGGCCTCTCAGGCGGAGCTGGATCTCGTGGAAGTCTCGCCGATGGCAGAGCCGCCAGTTGTGCGGGTGATGGATTACGGCAAATTCCTGTTCGAGCAGAACAAGAAAGCCCACTCCGCCAAGCGCAAGCAGAAGCAGATTCATGTCAAGGAGGTCAAGTTTCGACCCGGAACGGAAGAGGCGGATTACCAGGTCAAGCTGCGTAATCTGATTCGATTTCTGTCCGAGGGCGATAAGGCCAAGGTAACCCTGAGGTTCCGTGGCCGTGAAATGGTGCATCAGGATATCGGCCGCAAGCTCCTGGACCGCGTGCAGCTCGATCTCGCTCCACACAGCGTGATCGAGCAGCAGCCGCTCATGGAGGGCCGCCAGATGGTCATGCTGTTTGCACCGAAGAAGAAGTGATCCCGCGGCGCGCAGCCTGACCGGCTGACACTTCGGGATCCGCGAGCAAGCGGGCTCGGGCACTGCGCTCGAGCCTTGTGAGCTCTGGCAACAATGAGGAGTTAAGGATCGTGCCTAAGTTGAAAACCAACCGGGCCGCAGCGAAGCGTTTTCGCAAGACGGCGAAAGGCTTCAAGCGCTATTCGGCCACGCGCCGCCATAACCTTGGCCACAGGGATTCCAAGCGCAAACGTCATCTGCGCTCGGGCGGCAGCAGCCTCGTGAACGCGAGCGATGTGGGTCGTCTCGATCACCTGCTGCCCAACGCCTAAGTCAGGAGTCGCAACATGGCACGAGTCAAACGTGGTGTGACGGCCGGTCGCCGTCACAAGAAAATCCTCGGCAAGGCCAAGGGTTATTACAACGCGCGGCGCAAGGTTTATCGCGCTGCCAAACAGGCCGTTATCAAAGCCGGCCAGTACGCTTTTCGCGATCGGCGCGCGAAGAAACGCGACTTCAGGGCGCTGTGGATCATGCGCATCAATGCCGCGGCGCGTACGCACGGCCTGTCTTACAGCCGCCTGATCCAGGGGTTGCATAAGGCCGGCCTCGAGATCGACCGCAAATTGCTGGCCGATCTCGCGGTCAACGACGCCAACGCCTTTGGTGTCATTGCCGAGCGCGCCAAGGCCAGTCTCGTCGCAGCCTGAGATCTGAAGGCTGTGAGGCTGTGGGAGAGCTCGCCGCCCTGATCGAGTCCGCACTGGCGCAGATCGCATCGGCCGGCCGTATTGCCGAGCTCGATGAAATCCGCGTCCGCTGGCTCGGCCGCAAGGGCACACTGACCGAACAGCTCAAGGCCATCGGCGCATTGCCGGCGGCCGAGCGTCCCGCTGCGGGCGCCTACATCAACACGGCCAAGCAGCGCCTGCACGAGGCTATCGAGGCCCGCAGGCTCGAACTCGAGCGCGGCGCGATCGAGCTCGAGCTGCACACGGGCGCGCTCGATGTGACATTGCCAGGCCGTGGTGAGCAGCAGGGATCGGTGCATCCGATCACGCAGACGCGATTGCGCATCGAGGAGATTTTCCTGCGCGCGGGCTTTGATATCGCGCACGGTCCGGAGATCGAAGACGAATTTCATAACTTCGAGGCACTGAATATCCCGGCCAATCATCCGGCGCGGGCCATGCATGACACGTTCTATCTTAAAGACGGCTACCTGCTGCGTACGCACACATCGCCGGTGCAAATCCGCGCCATGCAGTCCCAGCGTCCGCCACTGGCTCTGATCGCACCTGGCCGCGTCTATCGGGTTGACTCGGATATCAGTCATTCGCCGATGTTTCATCAGCTCGAGGGACTGTTTGTTGACGAAAACGTCAGCGTCGCCAATCTGAAGGCGATCCTGCATCGCTTCCTGGAGGCATTCTTCGAGCAGCGCCTGTCGATGCGCTTTCGGCCCTCGTACTTTCCATTCACGGAACCCTCGGCCGAAGTCGACGTTACTTGCGTGCTGTGCGCAGGGCGCGGCTGCCGGGTCTGTAAGCAGAGCGGCTGGCTTGAGATCGCCGGCTGCGGCATGGTGCATCCGCACGTGTTTGAGGCCTGCGGCATAGATTCCGAGCGCTACACGGGCTACGCGTTTGGCGCCGGGATCGAGCGGCTCGCGATGCTGCGCTTTGGCGTCAACGATCTGCGCCTGTTCTTCGACAACGATCTGAAGTTCCTGGCGCAGTTCGCCGGCGGCGCATCATGAAATTGCCATTCTCGCTGTTGCGCGAGTGGGTGTCGGTGCCGTGGGATGCGCACGAGCTCGCACGCCGTCTGACCTTTGCGGGCTTCGAGATCGAGGCGGTTGAGCTGGCCGCGCCACCCTTTCGCGGCGTGATCGTGGCCCGGATCATCGGCGTCGAGCCGCACCCGAAGGCCGGTTCATTGCAGGTCTGCCGCGTCACGG
>JBEKWD010000160.1:0-6254 GCA_049513435.1 Steroidobacteraceae bacterium
GCGCAGCGCGAACAGTTTGTATTCCCGCGGCATTGGGCGCGGGTTACACTGCGCCGCGCTGACACGCCGTTGCATCCCAGCCGACTGATGATTGAGTCGCATGGCCGCTCCTACGAGGTCGGCGGTTTCCTGACCGAAGAGGAGCGGCGGGCATTAGCCGGGCGACTGCTGCGCTCGGTCGGCCGCATGAATGAGTCGCCGCCACTAGCCGATGCGCCCACGACATTGAGGCCAGAATGATGAGCAGAACGCCGAGCCGGATCGCGCGCTGGTGCGCCACATTGAGCGCCGCATTCGTACTGGCGTTGGCCGCGCCGGCCGTGCAGGCGGCCTGGACACTCAACATGACGCCGGGCATCAGCCCACTGTCGCGACAGATCTACGGCCTGCACATGCTGATGTTCTGGTGGTGCGTGGGCATCGCCGCGGTGGTGTTCGGCTACATGATTTACTCGATGGTGCGCTTCCGCAAATCCAGGGGCGCGGTGGCCGATACCCAGTTCCTGCACAGTACGCGCATAGAAGTAATCTGGACGATCCTGCCGGTGCTGATCCTGATCAGCATGGCGGTGCCGGCCGCGCGCACGCTCATCGAGACGGAAAATTCGGGCGGCTCGCAGCTCGCGATACGAGTGACCGGCTATCAGTGGAAATGGGGCTACGAATACGTCGGCTCCGGCGTGCACGTGCTCTCAACGCTGGATCGCGCCAGCGATCGCGCACGTCAGCTGCAGTCCGGCATCGACCCGAACACGGTGCCCAACTATCTGCTCAGTGTCGATCACCCGCTCGTGGTCCCGGCGGGCGTCAAAGTGCGCCTGCTGATAACCGCGCAGGATGTCATTCATTCCTGGTGGGTGCCGGCGCTCGCAATCAAGAAGGATGCGATCCCCGGTTTCGTCAATGAGGCCTGGTTCGACATCGATGCGGACAAGATCGGCATATACCGCGGGCAGTGCGCCGAACTGTGCGGCCGCGACCATGGCTTCATGCCGATCGTGCTCGACGTCAGAAGCAAGAGCGATTTCGAGCAGTGGCTGCGCACGCAGGCCGCGCCGCAGCCGCAGCCGACGACCCCGCCCGCGACGACAGCTTCCGCAACCACAGCATCGGCCGCGACCGCGCTCGGCACGGCGAGGGCCGGCTTGAATTAGGCGTCCTATTTAAGCGAGATATCAGTCCATGGCACACGAGCCCGTACACAGCGCCGCGCACGATCTGCACGACGGCGGCGATCACAAAGAGACCGGCTTCTGGCGGCGCTGGGTCATGACGACCAACCACAAGGACATCGGCACGCTATACCTCATATTCAGCTGCATCATGTTCTTCGTCGGCGGCTCCTTCGCGATGCTGATCCGGGCCGAGTTGTTCAAGCCCGGACTGCAATTCCTCGATCCGGCGCTGTTCAACTCGATGACCACGATGCATGCGCTGGTCATGATCTTCGGGGCCGTGATGCCGGCATTCGTGGGGCTCGCGAACTGGATGGTCCCGCTGCAGGTTGGTGCGCCCGATATGGCGCTCCCGCGTATGAATAATTTCAGCTTCTGGCTCCTGCCGTTCGCCTTTACATTGCTGCTCGGGACCTTGTTCGTGCCAGGCGGGGCGCTCGCCGGCGGCTGGACGCTGTATCCGCCGCTGTCCTTGCAGACCGGAGATGCCCTGCCGATGGCGATCTTCGCGGTGCACCTGATGGGCGCCTCCTCGATCATGGGGGCCATCAACATCATCGTGACCATCCTGAACATGCGCGCACCAGGCATGACGCTGTTGCGCATGCCGTTGTTCGTCTGGACCTGGCTGATCACGGCGTACCTGCTGATCGCGGTGATGCCGGTGCTGGCCGGCGCGGTCACGATGCTCTTGACCGATCATTTCTTCGGCACGAGCTTCTTCAATGCGGCCGGGGGCGGTGACCCGGTAATGTTCCAGCACATCTTCTGGTTCTTCGGGCACCCCGAGGTCTACATCATGATTCTGCCGGCCTTCGGCATCGTCTCGGAGATCATCCCGACCTTCTCGCGCAAGCCGCTGTTCGGCTACGACACGATGGTGTACGCGACCGCTTCGATCGCATTCCTGTCGTTCATCGTCTGGGCGCATCACATGTTCACGGTGGGCATGCCGCTCGCGAGTGAATTGTTCTTCATGCTCTCGACCATGCTGATCGCGGTGCCGACCGGGGTGAAGGTATTCAACTGGTCGACCACGATGTTTCGCGGCTCCATCAGCTACGAGCCGCCGATGCTCTGGGCGATCGCATTTCTGATCATGTTCTCAATCGGCGGCTTTTCGGGCCTGATGCTGGCGATTGCACCGGCCGATTTCCAATACCAGGACACGTACTTCGTCGTGGCCCACTTTCACTACGTGCTGGTGCCCGGTGCGATATTCGCGATCATGGGTGCGGTGTACTACTGGCTGCCCAAATGGACCGGCCACATGTACAACATGACGCTGGCCAAGTGGCACTTCTGGCTCTCGACCATTTTCGTGAACGTGCTGTTCTTCCCGCAGCATTTCCTCGGGCTCGCGGGCATGCCGCGCCGCATTCCCGACTATTCAACGCAGTTTGCCGACTGGAACATGGTCTCCTCGATCGGCGGCTTCGCCTTCGGTCTGTCGCAATTTCTGTTTCCGCTCATCATCTGGCAATGCGTGCATGGCGGCGAGAAGGCGAGCTCACGCGTCTGGGAAGGTGCTATGGGCCTGGAGTGGGAGCTGTCCTCGCCACCGCCCTATCACAGCTGGACCGAGCCGCCGAGCCTGGGCGCCATCGACGCGCGCGTGCCGCCGCATCCCGTGCATGACTGAAGATCACCTGAGCGTGGCTCCGCGTCGTCGCTCCCAGGTGCGACGCACCGCACTGTTGCTGGGGCTGCTGTCGTTCTCGCTCTATGTCAGCTATATCGTGTTCGCCTTGCGACACGGACACGCATGAGCACCAGCGGCGACGGCGGGCACCGCAACCTGGTGTTCAAATTATGGTTGTTCGTGGCCGGCAGCTTCGCCTTTGGCTTCGCGCTCGTGCCGCTCTATGACGTGCTGTGCACGATCACCGGACTGGGCAATCAGAAAAGTCTCACGCGCGCGGCGGCACTGGGCACGCGCAGCGCCGAGCAGACGCGTCTGGTGCACATCGATTTCATGGGCAACCTGCCCACGATCGGCAACTGGGAATTTCGCCCCGTGCTGCCCTCGATTGACGTGCACCCGGGTCAGCTCTACCAGGCCGAGTTCTTTGCGCACAATCTGACCGGATACGACACAACCGCGCAGGCCGTGCCCGCGCTGGTGCCGTCGAAGGCCGCGGAATGGTTTCATAAGACCGAGTGCTTCTGTTTTACGCCGCAGTCCTTCAAGCGCGATGAGCAGCGCGTGCTGCGGGTGCGCTTCTTCGTCGATCCGCAGCTGCCGGATTATCTGGATCGCCTGACTCTGGCCTATACGTTTTACGATGTACGCAAGCGCCCTGATCGCACGGCCGTCGCGCGCGCCACGGGCCTCACCCAGGACAGACCATGACCGCGAGCACGCACACGGATTCGAGCAAGTACTACATTCCGCACGGCAGCTACTGGCCGATTCTCGGTTGCGTTGCCCTGTTCAGCCTGATGACGGGGGCGGTGTGCTTTCTCAACGACTGGCTGCCCGGCTATGCGTTCGTGCCGGGCGCGCTGTTGCTGGCCGGTATGTTCTTCGGCTGGTTCAGCACCGTTATCGATGAAAACCAGCAGGGCATCTACAACACCGAGGTCGACCGCTCGTTCCGGATGGGGATGATGTGGTTCATTTTCTCCGAGGTCATGTTCTTCGCCGCATTCTTCGGTGCACTGTTCTACGCCCGCTCCCTGTCGGTGCCCTGGATCGGGGGCGAGGGCGTCAAGATGGTCAACCGGCTGTTCCTGTGGCAGAGCTACGATCCGGGCTGGCCGACCAACGGTCCGGCGCACCTGGGTCCGCGCGCCGATGGCACCTTCGAGGTCGTCCCGGCATTCGGCCTGCCCGCGATCAACACCATCGTGCTCGTCACGAGCAGTCTCACGGTCACGATCGCGCATCATGCGCTGCGCGCCGGGCACCGCGGAGTGCTCAAGTTCTGGCTCGCCTGCACCTTTCTGCTGGGCTTCACGTTCGTCGGCCTGCAGCTGCACGAGTACGGTGAGGCCTGGCACGAAATGGGACTGCGGCTCTCGACCGGCATCTACGGCTCGACGTTCTTCATGCTGACGGGTTTCCATGGCCTGCACGTGACCATCGGGGCGATCATGCTGGTCGTCATCTGGCTGCGTGCACTGAAGGGGCATTTCACGCCGACCCATCACTTCGCCTTCGAGGCCGTGAGCTGGTACTGGCACTTCGTCGACGTCGTCTGGCTCGTGTTGTTCGTGTTCGTCTACTGGATCTAGGACGGCGCGAGCGCGCGCTTGCGGTCGGTCAGGTACATGACCGACAAAATAACGAGCGCCGCGCCGGCGAACTGCAGCAGATTGAGCGGCTCGTGCAGAAACAGATTGGCCAGCAGGATCGTGAGCACCGGGCCGAGCGTCGCGATCATCGCTGCGGTCGAGGCGCCCAGGCGCCGGATCGCCTCGGTGACCAGCCAGATCGGCAGTACCGTTGAGAACAGCGCCAGAGCCGCGCCCAGCGCGTGCACCTGCCAGGGCAGGCGCAGGGCCGAGAGCGGCCGCAGGCAGACAAACTGCAGCACGCAGGCGATACAAGCGATGCCCGTGGCATAGATCGTGACGATGGTGGAGCCCAGCCGCTGCACGGTCTGACCGCTGCGCAGCAGATAGATTGCGAAGCTCAGCGCGCTGCCGAGCACGAGCGCGACACCGACGGCGGTCGCGTGCAGGCCGGAGCGCAGATTGCCAACCACAGACAGCAGCACGCCGGCGTACGACACGAGCAGCACCAGCACGATCTTGCGCGTGAGCGGCACGCGCAGAAACAGCGCCGAGAGCAGCACCACCAGCGTCGGGTAGATGAACAGGACGACGCGCTCGAGCGCGGCCGTTATGTAGCGCAGACCCATGAAGTCCAGATAACTGGAAAGGTAGTAGCCGAACAGTCCGAGCACTGAGAGCTCGAACCAGTCCCGGCGCGACAGCGCCGTGGGCGGCACGTGCTCGAGCGCGAGCGCCATGAGCAACAACAACGGCAACGAATAACCCATGCGCAGGCACAACAGCGTCGCGGCATCGACGCCATAGCGATAAGCGGAGCGTATCAATACCGATTTGAAGGAAAAGCCGAACGCACCCAGGACGGCGTAGAGCACGCCGTAGTTACGCGCCGAGCCGCCGCTAACGGCGGCGCTAGCGCTGAAGGCCACGCGGAGTAATCAGGCCCAACCGCCACGCAATCATGAGTAACGCGAACAACGCCAGCGAGAGCGCAACACGCACGGTCAACGCGCGCAGCATTTTTCCCGAGTCGCCCTTGCCGGTTGAAAGGTAGTAGAGCGCGCTCGCCAGACTCAGGACGATGGCCACCAGCAGTCCCACAACGATAATCCGGATGCCGTCCATGTCCGGACTGTACTCGTCTGCACGCCGACGGCACAATGCACGCCCTTCGCTCGAGCCGCGCCGCCGGAGGCGATAGTGCCGTTGACACTCACGTTGAGCCGCAGCCGTTGGTCGGCCTCCTGGGGCATGACGCTGCTGACCGTGCTGGCCGTGGCAGGATTCGTTGATCTGGGTCACTGGCAATGGCAGCGCGCGCAGCAGAAGCGCACGCTCGCCACGGCCTTTACTGCGGGCGATGGCGTGGCCAGCGAGCTCGATACGCGAGCGAGCGCAGCGCTGCCGCGTTATGCGCAGGTGCGCGTTCACGGCCGCTACGACGGCGCGCACCAGTTCCTGCTGGATAACATTTCGCACGCCGGGCGTGCGGGTTACGACGTATTGACGCCCATGCTGCTGGCGGATGGACGCACGCTGCTGGTCAACCGCGGCTGGGTGCCGCTCACATCCAGCCGCCGCCAGCTGCCCGATGTCGCGCTGCACGCCGACACCGAGCTCGTTGCTGCAGGCAAGCTCGATGATCTGCCCGTGGTCGGCATTGCCCTGGGGCACGTCGCGCCAATCGCGGGCTCGGACTGGCCGAAGCTCACGAGCTTCCCGACCATGTCCGACCTGGCCGCGGCGCTGGGCCGGCCCACGGAAGCACGGCAATTGTTGTTGAATCCCGATGAACCGTTCGGCTACCTGCGCGACTGGCATCCGGGCGGCCTGAGCGCGGAG
>JBEKWD010000161.1:0-6217 GCA_049513435.1 Steroidobacteraceae bacterium
GAGATCAATTCACCGCTCTTAGCGTCCGAGAGCGCCATGCCGACGGGACAGAGCTCAAACAGGTCGTGGAAATTGGAGTTTGTCGGCTGGGCTGGGGCATCGATCTCGGTGCGCTTACTGCCCGAGGACGAATATTCGAAAACCTTCCTGACTTGACCTTGTAAGTCGAGCACAGGCACGAGCGTTGCAACCACGCGCGACTCGCGCCCGTGCTTGGCAACGCGCCACCACCGCGCCACGCGAGCTTGCCCGGAGCGCAGTTGCTTCCACAATTCAGCGTACTCGCGGCTGGCGCTCATGCCCGGCTGCAGCAGGAGTGTCCCCGGTTTGCCCAGGAGTTCAGCGCGGCTATATCCTAAATGACGAAGTAACACGTCATTGGCGTCGGCAATCGTGCCATCGGCGTGGTACTCGATGATGGCCATGGCGCGACCCAAGGCGGCGGACTGAGCCGCGAACTCGGCGCGCTGCAATTCGTCTTCGGTTACATCGATGGCACAGGCGATGACGCCGACAATGCGCGAGGCCTCGCCGGCTACAGGGCTATAGGTGATGTGCAGCCAGATGACTTTGCCGTCAGCGCCGATGCGTTTGTAGCGTCCGGACTGGTTCTGGCCTGCTGCCAGATTCTCCCAAAGCTTTCGGTGCAGTTCGCCCTCGCGCCACGAATCATCCAGGAGCGCGCGTTCATGCTGCCCTTGCAGGTCATCGAGCGTATAGCCGAAGAGCTTCAGAAAGTTGAGGTTGGCGGTCTGGATGACGCCTGCGACGTCGTACTCGACCACAAGATGACTGCGATGAATGGCGGCCAACTGCGATTCGGCCACTGATGAATGCCGGCGGGCGCTGTCGCGCTCTGGACCTTGCCGCCCGGGCAGACTGGTCATTTTGCCTCCAACTCAATTGGACCCATCGTGGCGCAATATGACGGCGCTTTCTTTGACCGGATATACAGCGCGCGACGGCGTGTGCGACGCATGATGTGAATCACGTTCTATATTTGCTGTTTCCCCCCACAGCCGCGCTTCCGACTGTACGTTGGCGGCATAAGCGAGGGTGTAAAACGCCCCAACCGGGTATGTCCGGTGCGAGGCTTACCAGGTATGTTCGGTGCGAGGCTTAGCGGTTTTGACCGCCGCGGGGCGAGTCAATACCATGCCTGCATGCAGGGCTATACCCGTACCGCCATCGCGCTTCATTGGCTGATGGCAGCGCTGATGACTGCCGGCTTCACGCTCGGGGCCACGATGGTCGATCTGCACATCAGTCCGCGCAAGGTCAGGCTGTACGCCTACCACAAGTGGATCGGAATCACGGTGCTGGCGCTGGTACTGATTCGCTGCTGCTGGCGGCTCCTGCACCCGCCGCCACCGGCGGAGCCGATGCCGCGCTGGCAATTGAGTGCGGCGAACTTCACGCATGGTCTGCTGTATGCACTCATGATCTGCACGCCGCTGATCGGTTGGCTCTACAGCTCTGCCTCAGGCTATCCGGTGGTCTACCTGAAGCTCTGGCAGCTGCCCGACCTGGTGTCGAAAAATGACGCCCTCGCAAAAGTGCTGGTGCAGGTCCACGGCGTCTTAGCCTGGACGCTTTTCTGGGTTGTGCTGCTGCACTCGGCCGCGGCACTCAAGCATCATTTCATTGATCATGACGCGACCTTGCGCCGCATGCTGGTGTGGCGCAGAGGTTGAGAGGAGATTCACATGCAACGAGATTTCCCCGTGTTAGCAGTCGGCGCACTGTTCGTGCTGACCCTGGTGACTGGCGCGGCCAGCGTACCGGCCGTCGATGCGTCCAAGAGCAACATCATTGTGACATTCAGGCAGGAGAACGTGCCGGTCGATGCACCATTCAAAAAATTCAACGGCCGCATTGACTACGACCCGGCGCATCCGGGTGCCGCCAAGGCCGCGATCGAGGTCACGACCGGCAGTCTCGATCTGGGCAGCGAGGAATACAGCGCCGAGGTGCGCAAAAAGAATTGGTTCGATTCAACCACGTACAGGACAGCGACGTTCATCTCAACGGCGATCAAGCCAGGCCCGTTAGGACATTTCGATGCGACCGGCATACTGACGCTCAAGGGCAAAACTCAGACGGTGATCGTACCGGTGAGCGTTGCCAGGGCGGTCACCACAACCAGTTTCGACGGTGAGCTGCAGATCTCGCGCAGCTACTTTGGCATCGGCGATCCTGAATGGAATGATGTCGTCGACGATAAAGTCCGCGTCAAGTTTCATATCGTGGAGTAGCGGCTGTCATGGGCCGCGCAAAGGCTGCTAACATGGCTGCAAGAACGAATAGCCGGGTCGGGTCCCAGGACAGGAGCAGCAGCGCGTGAAACTCATCACTGCCATCATCAAACCGTTCAAGCTCGACGAGGTGCGCGCGGCATTGTCCGAACTCGGCGTATCAGGCATGACGGTCACCGAGGTGAAGGGGTTTGGTCGCCAGCGCGGCCATACCGAGCTGTACCGGGGCGCCGAGTACGTGGTCGACTTCGTTCCTAAGGCGCGCATTGAGATTGCGGTGCGCAGCGAGCTGGTTGATCAGGTAGTCGAAGCGGTGGTCAAAGCGGCCAAAACCGGTAAGGTCGGTGACGGCAAGATCTTCATCACCGACGTGCAGCGCGTAATTCGTATCCGCACGGGCGAGACTGACAAGGCCGCGCTCTAGGGAGCCCAGCCATATTGGCGCCGGCTAGCCGCGGCGGTAGACGCTGCGGATCGCGATCTTGCCAACGGTCGGATCGCTGATCTGCTGCGTGACGGTGAGCACACCCGTTGACGCATCGACCTCGTAGCGCTCGGTATGCGAGGCATGACTGGTGTAACTCGAGCGCAGCGCGAAGGCGCCATGCGACCAGGTGGCATTGATCACCGAGGTGCCGTATTCATCGAAGCGTGAGATCCTCTCGCCGAGGCGATACTCGCGCGGTGGCAGCTGATCGCTGGTAATACGCACGAGTTCCCCCTGCACTTCGAGGTGCAGCGACGCGGGCGTCAGTAACGCCTGCAGCAACCGGGCGCGCAATGTGCGGAAATCCGGGCCGAGCATACCCGGGTTACCATATCGATCGCCCGGCGTATCGAAACTTTCATCCGGACCCTCGGCGCCGCTCGCTCCATTGTTGCCGGATTGGCTCGAAGGGCTGTCGCTGCCCATTCCGTAGCGCTCCGCGTTGCGCCGGCGCAGCCTCTGCTGCGCGGTGTTGATGGCCGCGACGACCTTTGCGCTCGCGTCGTCACTGGCCGCCTTGTCGAGACTCCATTGTCCCGCCAGACGGGTATCGGCCGGAGCGGTGGTGACGGTCCTGCAGCCTGTCAAAGCGCCGATCACGGCAGTAGCCAGCACACCCGCCCAGAGCCGACGGCTGATCAAATACGGCTTTCTTGACATCAAGGCCTTCATATCCGGGTAGCCGCCAGTGGTGCGCAGGCGCTGGCTTGAGCGCACAGTAGAGGCGCTGCCAGCGCGCTGTCAAACCACGCGTCGCGTTACACTGATCCGATGAACCGAGCCTTTCTCTACCTGATTGCCGGCTGGTCGGGATTCTTCGTCATGGGACTGGAGCTGCTCGGCGGACGCTTGCTCGCGCCCTATTTTGGCAGCAGCATTTACGTCTGGGGCGCGATCATCAGCGTGTTCATGCTCGCGCTCTCGCTCGGGTACCTCGCGGGCGGTCGCGCATCGCTCTCGGCACCGAGCCTGCGCCGATTGGCCACGCTATTGCTGCTCGCAGCACTCAGCACGCTGCCGGTGCTATTGTTTGGCGATGCGCTGCTCGAGCGCCTGTCGATCGCGTTCGGCGATCCGCGCTTCGGCTCGCTGCTGGCCGCCGGCCTGCTGTTTTCTCTGCCCGCCTTCGTCTCGGGAATGATCTCGCCCTATGCGGTGCGATTGCTGGTGGCCGATCGGGACAGCTCCGGTCATCATGCCGGCAAGCTGTATTTTGTCTCGACCTTCGGCAGTGCGGCCGGAACCATCCTGACCTCGTTCTATCTGGTGCTTTATCTCGAGGTCAACCAGATCGTACTGCTGATGCTCGGCGTATCCATTGCCCTGGGCGCGCTGGTCTGCGTGCTGCCTTTCGGAATAGAAGCATGAGCGCGATCAACACGCGCGTGTCGCTTTTATTGCAGTGGGCGCTGCTGGCATGCGCCGCCCCGCACCTGGCCGGGGCGCAGCAGCTCATTCACGAAGAGCGCTCGTTGTACCGGCAGGTGCTGGTCTATGAGGAGCCCGACAGCCGCTGCCTGTGCTTCACGCGCGAATGCGTCATTGGCCGGCAGTCCTGCATCGATCTGAGGCAGCCGCAGCGGCTGGTGTTCGAATACACACGCATGATGCTCGGTGCGCTTTTTCTGGACCCGGAGCCGAACAATATTCTGATCATCGGCCTGGGCGGTGGAACTTTGCCGCACACATTGCGCCAGTTGCTGCCCAACGCGGACATCGATGTGGTTGAGATCGATCCCGCGGTCGTGCGCGTCGCCGAGCAGTACTTCGGCTTTCATCCCGATGCGCGCATGCCGGTATTCGAGGAGGACGGCCGCGCCTACGTACGGCGCGTGTTGCGCAGTGAGAGGCGCTACCAGCTCATCATGCTCGATGCGTACGACAGCCAATACATTCCCGAGCACATGCTCACGCGCGAGTTCCTGAGCCAGGTGCGCGCATTGCTTGCGCCCGGCGGCATCGTGGCCGCTAACACATTTTCCTCGAGTCGCCTGTACGACAGCGAGTCAGTGACGTATCGCAGCGTGTTCGGGCAATTCTATAACTTGAGAAGCGTCAATCGCGTCATTCTGGCCAGCAACGCCGAACTGCCCTCGCTCGCGCAGGCGGCACAGAACAGTCAGCGTTTCGTAGCCACGTTCAAGCCCCTGGGTTTCACGCCGCAGTCCGTATTGTCACGCTTCAGCACCTCGAGCGATTGGAATGCCGGCGCACGCGTACTGACTGATCAATACTCCCCCGCAAATCTGCTCAACAGTACGGCGCGCTGACGCCCCGTCAGTGTCCGTGAGCCGCCACCGCGGTGCGCAGCTCACGCAGCTTCGCCTTAACGATCGCCGCGTTGGCCGGTCCCATGCGCAACAGGAGTTTTTGTCCGGCTGAGAGCGCCTCGAGATTGGGATCCGCGAACTGGTACATCACATTCGGGTGCACCAATGCGATCGGCTCGGCAGGCTCCGGCGTGGCGAGCATGTCATCGATCACAGCCACTAA
Organism: Steroidobacteraceae bacterium; assembly: GCA_049513435.1. Lineage (GTDB taxonomy): Bacteria > Pseudomonadota > Gammaproteobacteria > Steroidobacterales > Steroidobacteraceae > FEN-1191. The sequence continues at coordinate 5,236 of JBEKWD010000161.1, forward strand.
CCGGTCGTTGAAGTAGCCATTCGGATAGCCCAGATTCTGATAGGCCTCCTGGAATAGCGGATAAAAGTGGAAATAGACCGCTGTGAAGCGCTGGACATCCAGGCCCTGGACTGCGCGCACGTACGGCGCATAGCGCTGATAATTACCTGGATCGAGCCTCGGTTGGTTCTGATCCTCGCCCGTGACCATGAACTGGCCAGGTGCAGGCTTGGTCGGCCGCAGCTCCAGGGCAACTCGCTTGCGCGGCAGATTGTCGACTGTGACGACAACGTGCCGCAACAGCAGGTTCGATTTTACCAACTGATCAAACGTCTTGACACCGATGAGCTCGGAAAGCGCATCGCGCAGGGGCTCATCGCTTTGATCGAGCGCAGGCAGCGGCGCGGCCGAAAGGCCGGTCTGCGGCACCGGGTTGCTGATAGCCGGTGCGGGCTGTGTGGGCGCAATGACCGTTGCCGCCGGCGCTACGGCTCGGTGGGTTGCCCGCCACGACAGCAGCAACACAACCCCGCACAGCAGCACCAGGCCACCGCCTACCCACCAGATCGAGTTTCGCATTTGCCGGCCCTCGAGTAGTTTCAAAAACTTATAGCCCGGCGAGCGCGATTGCAAGCCGTGCTTGCTAATCTTTGAATTATGATCGCCGCAGGCGAATCATCGCACGAGCGCCAGCAGGATTGCATGATTGAGCCCCAATGCAGTAGCGACGCAGCCCCGGAACGAGTCCGGCAGACCCAGCAGTGCGCGCCAGCGGTGCTGTTGGTGCGTCCGGCGCGCTTTGGCTACAACCCGCAGACGGCGCACAGCAACCGCTTCCAACGCGACGCGCTGCGCGCTGAGTCGAGCGAGGCGCAGGTGTTGGTGGAATTTGAGAGCCTGCGCAGCGCACTGCACAGCGCTGGTGTGCGCCAGTGCGTGGCGTTTGACACCCATGAACCGATCAAGCCCGATGCGGTGTTCCCCAACAACTGGGTCAGCTTTC
>JBEKWD010000162.1:0-6207 GCA_049513435.1 Steroidobacteraceae bacterium
GAGCATGGTATCGGTGCCTAGCGCGCGCTGACGACCGAAGGTCAGCGTGCCCAGATACGTGGACGATACGCCGGCATAGAACTCGTCATTGAAGGTTTGGCCCGCGCGCGCGCCGTCGATGGCTTCCGAATAGCTGCCCCTGGGAAGGCCGTTGTTGATGAAATCGGTGGCTGACGCATTGGCGAGCTGGCCGGACTGCGGATTGATGCCGGTGGAAGCGTTGAAGACAACGAACCAGTCGTGCATAAACTCTTCCTTGCCCCTGATGCCCAGACCCGTCTGCGACAGGTTGTTAGGCGCAATGAGGAATTGAGAGTGATTGGCGTTGCGGTTGACGAGCGATTCACCCTCATAGTTATAGGCGTTTTCTGGTATGCCGTGGCTGACCCAGCCCACGCCGACGTCATACGTGCCGTACAGGGTGATGCCGTGCCAGGTCAGCGGGCAATCGGTGGCGAAGAACTCATGTTCACTCGCGCAGCCTGCAGGGCCGGCTTGAGCAGCCGGGGTCGTTTCATCGGCGGCGTGCGCCGCATAATTCAACACGAAAGTTGAAGCAAGCGCCGCAAGGGCGCACCAGCAGACAGACCGCATTGCACTTTCTCCTGAAGATGCCGTCACAGCAGCGAGCTATTGAAGATTAATGTCCCGCGGTTGAAGCAGCGTCGGCTGCGCTGATTTGCGTTATATACGGTGAAATATAGCACGTAGCGATCGTAACGCTAACTTTGCCGTAAATGGCGAGGAAGGGGGGCAGCAGCTACTATCTGCTGCGAGGTCCAATCCGTGCGAGTGCTGATCGTCGAAGATGACCGCAAGCTAGCAGAGTTCGTCATGCGCGGCCTACGAGCCGAACGCTTCGCGGTCGACCGCGCCGCGGATGGTCGCGAAGGGCACGGCTTTCTCAATACATATCCCTACGATCTGCTGATCCTCGATCTGATGCTGCCGCAGCTCAGCGGCACGGAGCTGCTGCGTAGTGCGCGCCGCTCGCACCCATCGCTGCCGATCCTGGTGCTCACGGCGCGCGACGCTACGGAGGACAAGGTCCGGCAGTTCGAGGCCGGTGCGGACGACTATCTGACCAAGCCGTTCGACTTCGCCGAGCTGCTCGTGCGCATCAAGGCGCTGCTGCGCCGAATGCCGGTTGAGCGCGCCGAGGTGCTGCGTATCGCGGATCTGGAGCTCAACCGCCTGACCCAGCAGGTACGGCGTGGCGGCCAGCGCATCGAGCTGACCGCCAAGGAATACGGCGTACTCGAGTACCTGCTGTCCTCTCCGGGCCGAGTGTTCTCACGTACGATGATCCTGGAACATGTCTGGGATCAGAGCTTTGAGGGCGTAACCAACATCGTTGATGTCTATGTGCGCTATCTGCGGCGCAAACTCGACGACCCGTTTGTGGTCAAACTCATTCATACCGTGCGCGGCGTTGGATATTGTGTACGCACCGACGAGGCGCATGGGGATATCGCACGCGAATGAATCATCGCTCGCTGGCCTTTCGGCTCGCCGTCTGGTACGCGCTGCTGTTGAGCGCGACCTTCGCTCTGGTGGGAACGGGCATGCTGTTTGGACTGAGGCAATACCTGCGCTCGAGCCTCGCCGACTCGTTGCAACGACGCGCGACGCAGGTCCAGCAGATTCTCGAGCAGGCGCCTGCCGGAGTTTCGAATGCGGCGATCGCCGAGGCGATCAATTCCCGCGTTGCGCCCGCGTTCAATAATCGCTTTGTGCGCGTGACGCGCTTACCGGCGAGTCTGGTGTATCGCTCCGGCGCACCGGCGGATCAGAGTTTCGATCCGCTCGCCGTGCCGGCACTCGCGCCGCGCTCGGTTCCTTTTCGCGCCACCGTGCAGGGCGGCACAGCCGCTCACATGCAGCGTCTGGTGCTGAGCGCGACGTCGGTGGCGACTGCATCGGGTCGCTATCTGATTGAACTGGGCAGCTCATTGGACCCAATCGACGCGTTGCAGGAGCGATTGATGAGGCTGCTCGGAATGCTGCTGCCCGTGCTCGTGATCTGCGCCGCCGCAGCCGGCTATTGGCTGGTCAACTGGGCCCTGAGTCCCGTGGATCGGCTGTCGCAGATGGCCGCGCAGATGAGTGTGCAGAATCTCGAAGCGCGACTGCCTGTAGTGCCCAGCGGCGACGCGCTACAGCGCCTGTCGATCGCGCTCAATCATTTATTGACGCGCTTGCGCGACTCTGTGCTGTCCTCGCGTCGGTTTCTGGCTGACGCATCGCATGAGCTGCGTACGCCGTTGACCGTGATCAAAGGCGAGCTGCAGGAAATCGTCGAACACCCGAAGGTCCCCGGCGAGCTGCGAGATCGAATCGGCAGCGTGCTCGAGGAGGTCGGGCGTCTCGAGCACCTGGTCGCCGGCTTGCTGGCGCTCTCACGCCTGGATGCGGGCGAGGCGCAGCGCGAATGGGTCGATGTGGATCTGGCGGCGCTGGCAACCAGCACCGCGGATCAGATGCGGCTCCTCGCCGAGGACCGAGGGGTGCAACTGCAATCCCCGGTGCTGCCACCGGTGTTTGTTCGCGGCGATCCGGCGCGACTCAAACAGGTCATCGTCAATCTGCTCGATAATGCGATTCGCTGTACGCCGCGCGGCGGTTTGGTCGCTCTGCAGAGTCTCGCGGCAGAGGGCTGCAACGTGCTCGAAGTGCGCGATACCGGTACGGGCATACCGCCGGAAGCGCTGCCCCATGTATTTGATCGATTCTTCCGCGTCGATGCTGCTCGCTCGCGCGAGGATGGCGGTGCGGGGCTGGGACTCTCAATCGTCAAATCGATCTGCGTAGCGCATGGCGCTGAAATCGAAGTTGACACGGCGCTGGGCAAAGGCAGCTGTTTTCGCGTGAGGTTCCCGAGCATAGCCGCCGGCCCGACGCTGATTCCGTAGCCCACGGCGATGGCGCGACCTACCCCTGGCCGAGATATGTAGTGATGGCAAGACATTCGCCAGTTGCTCCGAATATTCTGCCAGGCGCTCGTAGATGTTCGAGCGGCAAGTAGACGAGGTAGCCCGCAAAGTTGGCTGTTGTTGTAAGGAAAAGACGAAAAAGCGGCTGTCATCAAAGAGACATTTATCAGTCATTTCTCTGCAATACGACTGAATGACACTGCATCGCGCTTTAAGAACGAGGCCAGCGTGCTGTTGCTGTTCAGGCCTCCGGCTAATAAAGGGAAATCTCAATGCGATACGGCTCCCATGTTTCCATTGGTGTGTTCGGTACGCGCGACAAGCTCTTGCATGCCGCAACGTGTGCGTTGCTGGTCGGCGGCGGCTTGGCTGGCATGAGCCAGGCGAACGCGCAAAGCGCTACGTCAAACGGCCAAACGAACGTTGTGGCAAATAGCCCGATACAGCCGTCGAGTCCAAGTTTGCAGGCGGGGCCCTTGAATATCTCCTTCGGCGGCTTCACGGCCCTGGAGACCGTATGGCGCAGCAAGAACGAGACGGCTGACATTGGGTCGAACTACAACACCGGCATACCCTACGCCTATTCTTCCAACGCCTACTTGGACGAGTTTCGCGAAAGTGCGCGTCAGAGCCGCTTCGCGATGCTCGTACAGGGTCCGGAGGGCGGCGGCTGGAGCGCGCAGAGCTACCTCGAGTCAGACTTTCTGAGCGGAGGCGTGACCTCGAACTCCAGTGAGAGCAATAGCTACACGCTGCGCATGCGCCACTTCTATGGCGTGTTGCGTAACACCGATATGAACTGGTACCTGCTGGCCGGTCAGGATTGGAGTCTTGCGACGCTCTCGACTTCCGGAACCCTGGATCCCCGCAAGGAGCAGATCCCGCTGACGATCGACGCGCAGTACGTCGTCGGCTTCAATTGGACGCGCAATCCGCAGCTTCGCTTCGTCAAGCTGATCGGTAATGTTGCATCCTTCGGGCTGTCGTTGGAGAGCCCGCAGGCGGCCTTCACGGGTGCCACGCCCACAACTACGGTGACCACCAACCCTGGCGTGGGCGGCGGACTTCTGCCCAGCACGAACAACTATTCGCTCGACTTCGCGCCGGACACGATTGCGAAATTCGCCGTCGATCCGGGTTGGGGCCACTACGAGCTCTACGGCATGGCGCGCGGTTTCCGCGATCGCTACGAGCCGACCGCCGGCAGCGTCGCCGGTACCAACAACACCACATGGGGCGGGAGCGTGGGCGCCGGCATGATTCTGCCGCTGACCGCGCAGCTCTCGTTGCAGGCCAGCGGCCTGATGGGCACAGGTATCGGCCGCTACGGCTCAGCCGGACTGCCGGATGTCACCGTGCGGCCCGACGGGACGCTGGCGGCGATCAGGGAGGCGGACGTGCTAGTCGGCCTCACATACAAGCCGACCAACATGCTCACACTCTATGTGTACGGTGGTGAGGAGCAGGCGGCCAGTGCCTCCTATGACAGCACGACGGGCACGCTTTATGGGTACGGCAATCCCGGGTACAAGAATAACGGCTGCTATCTGATGACCGGTACCGCCACTACGTGTGTCGCCAATACCAAGACCGACAGACAGATCATCGTCGGTGAGTGGTGGAAGGCCTATGAGGGCGCGATTGGTAACTTCCAGATTGGCTTGCAATATTCCTATACGGATCGCGTGGCCTTCGAGGGCGTCGGCGGCTCGCCGAGCGCCAACATCAACATGGGGTTCGCCTCGTTCCGCTACTACCCTTATCAGCTGTGACTCAGGCGTAGCATGTCCGGGCCTCGGCGTTACACGCTGAGCACCGGAATGTGCGAGCCAGCGATGACGCCGTAGCCCGCGCGAACGGCTCCCATATGACCCACCGGCGGCAAATGGCCGAGCACCATGAGATCGCTTTTGCTCTGCTCGGCTGCCTGATTCAGCGCCTTGACTAGATCGCCGCTGCCGATGATGACCTCGGCGGCGGTACCCGCGTCCTGCTGCAGCCTTGCAATCTGCTTGGCGGCAAAGCTGACGAGATCGTCCTTCCAGCCGGGAACCGCATAAGATCCGCCGGGGCCGAACGTCTCTACCGCCGGCGTAACGTGAACCAACGTGAGCCGCGCGCCAAATTCAGCGGCTATTTCTGCAGCTCGCCGCAGCGTCTGGCCACTGTGGGGGCTCAGATCAAGCGCACAAAGCATGTTGTGAATCGCGAACTGCGCCGCTGGGGCAGCCGAGTACCCGGCGTCAATCCAGACCGGGCAGGCGCTCTCGTGCAGGACCTGCTCGGCGACTGAGCCCATTAGCAGGCGATAGAGCGTGCCGTGGTTATGCGTGGCCATCGCTATGAGGTTCACATTCTCCTTGCGAGCCACCTGTGCGATTTCGCGGGCTGGATCACCCCTGAGCAGCAGACGTCGGATGGAGATTCCATCCAGCTCGCGCCGCAGCGCAGGATCCAGGTCCCCGAGACCATCGTCGCGCAGCGAGGATTCGACATGCAGCAGCATGATCTCGGAGCGAAAATGGCGAGCCAGGAATGCACTCTGCTGCACTATCCTGCGTGCCTCGTCCGGCAACTCGATCGGCACGAGGATTTTCTGCCATTGCATTTCCGGTGACTGTGCCTGCATACGGTGAGCCAAGTTAGCCCTGCATCATTAAAAGGTGCTGAAGAGAGGATTAAAGTCGCGTGCGGTTGCGTCAGGCTCAGTGTAGGTCAGCGCAAAGCGGATTTGAATGATCAAATTTTAATGTGAGCTCAGGGCAGTTTTAATCTTGCTCGTATCAGATGAGCGCATGCGGCTGCTCATAGTCGAGGATGACCGGAAACTCGCCGAATTCGTGGCGCGCGGACTGCGCTCTGAAGGCTATACGGTTGATCTTGCGGCGGACGGCCGCGAAGGTCTCAAGTGCCTCGAGGCCTACCCCTGCGATCTGCTGATTCTCGACCTGATGTTGCCGCAGATCAGCGGTACGGAGCTCTTGCGCCGCGTGCGCCCGTCGCGACCGTCGCTGCCGATCCTGGTGCTAACGGCTCGCGATGCGACCGAGGACAAGGTCGCACACTTCGAGGCCGGTGCGGATGATTACCTGACGAAGCCCTTCGACTTGGCAGAGTTGGTCGTGCGAGTCAAAGCGCTATTGCGGCGCGGGCCTGCCGAGCGTACCGATCTGATCCGATATAGCGATCTCGAACTGAATCGTCTGAGTCGCCAGGTATACCGGGCCGGTCACAGCATCGAACTGACCGGCAAAGAGTATGCGTTGCTCGAGTA
>JBEKWD010000163.1:0-6200 GCA_049513435.1 Steroidobacteraceae bacterium
ACAAGACGCCACGCCCGCGCAGCTCGCGCAAGCACGCCAGCGCGCCGACGAGGTCGAGCAGCGTGCGCGCAAGGGCGAGGACTTCGGCAAGCTCGCGATCACCTATTCGGCCAGCGAGACCGCACTGGAAGGCGGCTCGCTCGGCTGGCGCAAGGGCTCGGAGTTGCCGACTTTTCTGGGCGATGTCATCGGCCGCTTGCAGCCGGGTGATACCAGCGACGTGATGCAGACCGCGAGCGGCTTTCACATCGTAAAGCTCAACGAAGTGCGCGCCGCGGGCGGCCCGCAGATGGTGCAGCAGGTCCATGTGCGGCACATTCTGCTCAAGCCCAACGCGATCGAGGACGACGCCACGGTAAGGCAGAAACTCACGCACATGCGCGAGCAGATCCTCGCGGGCAAGGACGACTTCGAGGTGCTCGCCAAGACCAATTCGCAGGATCCGGTGTCGGCGGTCGCGGGCGGGGATCTGGGCTGGGCGCAATCCGATACCTTCGTGCCGGAGTTCGCAGCGGTCGCGGAGAATCTCAAGGAAAAGGAAATCAGCGAGCCATTTCACACGCAGTACGGCTGGCACATCATGCAACTGCTCGGTCGCCGCGACTTCGACAATTCGGCCGATGCAGCGCGCGAGCGCGCTTTCGAGGCGTTGCGCGACAGCCGCGTGGAAGAGGCCACCGAATTGTGGCTGCAGCAGATCCGCGACGAATCCTTCATCGAGCTGCGGCTCTGAGGCCGAACGCTGCGATTGCGCTGACCTCGGGCGAACCGGCCGGCATCGGCCCGGATCTGTGCCTGGCGACGGCGATGCGCCCGCGCGCCTGGCCGCTCGTGTGCCTGGGCGATCGTGCACTGCTGGGGCAGCGCGCGCATGCGCTCGGACTGCAGCTGCAATTGTGCGACTACCGCAGCGCTAGCCCGGTCGAACACGAGGCCGGACGGCTCAGCGTATTGCATCAGCCGCTCGCGGTGCCTGCCGTGGCCGGGCGGCTCGAACGCGCCAACGCCGCGGCAGTGCTGGGGCTGATCGACCGCGCGGTGGATGGCTGCCTGAGCGGCGAGTTCTGCGCGCTCGTGACCGCGCCGGTACACAAAGCGCTGATCAACGAGGCCGGGTTTCCTTTCACCGGCCACACGGAATACATTGCGCGGCGCACCGGCGCCCCCTTACCGGTGATGATGCTGACCGCAGGCACGATGCGCGTGGCGCTCGCCACCACGCACCTGCCATTGCGCGCGGTGAGCGACGCGCTGAGCGCCGCGGGTCTGGTGCAGATTCTGGAGATCCTCACGACGGATCTGCATCGCTACTGGGGACTGCGCCGCGTCCACATCGCCGTGTGCGGTCTTAATCCACACGCCGGGGAGGCCGGGCATCTGGGCGATGAGGAACAGCGCATCATCGCTCCGGCGATCGCCCAGGCGCGAGCGCTCGGGCTGAGCGTCGAGGGCCCACTGCCCGCCGATACGGTGTTCGTGCCGCGCATTCTGGGCGCCTACGACGTCGTGCTCGCCATGTACCACGACCAGGGGCTGCCCGTACTCAAGCACGCGGGCTTCGGCGAGGCTGTCAACGTGACACTCGGATTGCCCATCGTGCGCACCTCGGTCGATCACGGCACCGCGCTGGATCTGGCGGGCCGCGGCACCGCCGAGCATGGCAGTTTGCTGGCGGCGATCGAGCTGGCGGCGCAGATGGCTGCACGGCCGCGCGTGAGCACCGCGCAATTCGCGTAATGCGCGCCCGCAAGCGCTTCGGTCAGCATTTCCTGCACGATCCGGCGGTCATTGCGCGCATCGTGGCTGCAATCGGGTTACACCCGGGCGATGCCGCGGTCGAGATCGGCCCCGGCCATGGCGCGCTCACCTCGCGGCTGCTCGCAGCGGCCGGGCAGCTCGATGCAATTGAGATCGACCATGATCTGGCCGCGAGCTTGCGCGAGCGATTCTCGAGCGAGCCGGGCTGGCGACTGCACGAGACCGACGCGCTCGAGGTCGACTGGCGAGCGCTGGCAGCGGCACGCGGCGCGCGACTACGCGTCTTGGGCAACCTGCCCTACAACATCTCTACGCCGCTATTGTTCCGCCTGCTTGCCGCCTCCGACGTGATCCTCGATATGCACTTCATGCTGCAGAAGGAAGTCGTGGATCGCATCGTCGCTGCGCCGGGCAGCCACGCCTACGGGCGCCTGACCGTGATGCTGGCGCCGCGCGTCGCGGCCGCGCGCGTGCTCGACGTCGGCGCCGGCGCATTCCGGCCCGCGCCGCGCGTGAACTCGGCCCTCGTACGCATGCAGGTCATCGATGAGCCGCCGGTATGGTCTCGCAGTCCCTCGTACGGCGAGGTCGTCACAGCGGCATTCGGGCAGCGGCGCAAGACGCTGCGCAATGCCCTGGGGCGGCACCTGTCGGCCGCGCAGATCGAGTCGCTGGGAATCGATCCGGGAGCGCGGGCCGAGACGCTCGCGCCGTCACAATTTGGTGCATTGGCCGGGGTAGCCGATACGACGCGCGCGGACCGTGCTGCGATCCGTTAAGCTTTAATCATGTCTAATGTGCCTCACAAGATCAGCATCGAGGTGGAGACCTCTTATCTCGAGGAGCAGTCCGAGCCGCGTGAGCGCCGCTATGTGTTCTCCTACACGATCACGATCCGCAACGAGGGCGAGGTGCCTGCAAAATTGCTCACGCGGCATTGGGTGATCACCGATGCCAATGGTCGCTCGCAGGAGGTACGCGGCGATGGCGTGGTCGGTGAGCAACCCTACCTCAAGCCCGGACAGGGCTTTCGCTATTCGAGCGGCGCCGTGCTCGAGACGCCGGTCGGCGCCATGCAGGGCAGCTATCAGATGGTGGCCGATGACGGTGCGACCTTCGATGCTGCCATTCCGGCTTTCCGTCTCGCGATCCCGGGAATGCTGCATTAGCGCATGGCGCGCTGGGCCATTGGCGATGTACAGGGCTGCGCGGCTGAACTCACCGAACTGATTGCGCGCCTGCGCTTTCGCTCCGACCGCGATCAACTCTGGTTCGTCGGCGATCTGGTCAATCGCGGACCCGAATCGCTACAGGTGCTGCGCCTGGTGCGCAGCCTGGGCGAGAGCGCGCGCTGCGTGCTCGGCAATCATGACCTGCATCTGCTTGCAGTGGCGATCGCGGGGGCAAAATTACGTAAAAACGATACGCTGGATGATGTGCTCGCTGCCCCGGACCGCGATGCGCTGCTCGAGTGGTTGTTGCTGCGGCCGCTCGTGCACCGTGAGGCCGGCCGCGAAGAGCTGCTGTTGCATGCCGGGGTCGTGCCGCAGTGGAACGCGGCGCAGACCATCCAGATGGCTGCCGAGGTGCAACAGGCACTGCGCTCCGACCCGCGCGCATTACTCGCCGGGATGTATGGCGATCTACCTGATCGCTGGTCCCCCTCGCTCACCGGACTCGAGCGACAGCGCTTCGTGATCAACGTGCTCACGCGCCTGCGATTCTGTACCGCCGAGGGTCGGGTCGATTTCTCGCAAAAAGGCAAGCCCGACTCGGCCAAGCCGCCGTGGCTGCCATGGTTCAAGGCGCCGCATCGCGCCAGTAGCGATGTGCGCATCGTATTTGGCCATTGGTCAGCGCTCGGCTTCTATTGCGCCGATCAGGTCGTGGCGCTGGATACCGGCTGTGTCTGGGGCGGGTCACTCAGCGCCGTGGATCTGGACGCAGGCTCGTGCGCTGCCGTCAGTGTGCCGAGCCGTCAGCCGCGCTCCATCGAACAGTGATATGCGCGCTGTGCGGCCCATAGGCGTCGGGCGCAAGCTTGAACACGAGTGGCGCACCCTGCGCCGGCACCTCGAACACGACGCGTGCGCTGGCCTGCACTTCCAGGCGCGCGATCGCGCCCGGCTGCACGCGAAACTCCAGGCGTATTGGCCAGCCGTGCACCGGGGAAGGCGCGAGCGTGACCTCGCCCTCGCCCGCCAGCGCCGTCAGATCGAGCAATAGCGTGTTGCGGTCCCAGTATTGCGCGATCATGGCCGCCGCCTGCGATTGCGCGCCGCTTGGTGCCTCGATTGATATTTCGTGCACGGGCCGCGGCGCTGGTGCGGCCCGATGCATCCAGGGCCAATGCCACGCGCAGCCTGCGAGTGCGAGACAGCCGAGCCATGCCAAAGCCCTATGCTGCGGCCGCATGGCCGGCAGCGCAATGGTCGCTGCGCGATGGTTGAGCATGTACGCGGGCCTGCAGTCGCCACTGGGGGGCAATGCGCTTAACATACGCGAACAGGCTGGGTCGCGAACAGGCCGGGCCGCTCATTGCCAGCACGCCGACGGCCGGCAAGCATCACGATGAACCCTCTCAAGCCCATCGACTTCAAGCAATGGATTGCCGCCAACCGGCAGCTGCTGCGCCCGCCCGTGGGCAACAAGCTCCTCTACCAAGACAGCGAGTTCATCGTCATGGCGGTCGGCGGTCCCAACAGCCGCAAGGACTTCCATGTCGATCCGGCCGAGGAATTCTTTCATCAGATCGAGGGCAATATGCTGTTGCGCGTGGTGCAGGACGGCCGCATTCTCGATGTGCCCATCGCCGCGGGCGAGCTGCTGCTACTGCCGCCCGCTACGCCGCACTCCCCGCAGCGCTATGCCGACTCGGTAGGCCTCGTGATCGAGCGGCGCCGGCGCCCCGGCGAGCTCGACGGCCTGCAATGGTATTGCGAGCGCTGCCAGGGGCTGCTCTACCAGGAGTTCTTTCCTCTGACCAACATCGAGACGCAGTTTCCCCCGGTGTTCAACCGTTTCTTCGGCAGTTTGACGTTGCGTACCTGCAAGCGCTGTCACGCCGTCATGGAGCCGCCCGAGCCGGCGGGCGGCGTGCATGCCACGCAATGAGCGCGCCCAGTGGGCGCGACTGGACATCGACGGGGTGCCGTTGCTCGCCGATCTGGCCGCGGGCCTGAGCCTCGCACGCGTCATGGATTTCCGCGAGCCGCAGCTGCGCTGCTTCGGCGCGCCGGCGGCCGCGAGTGCGCCGCTGATGATCGGTGAGTTCAGCGGCCGCGTGACGAGCGGCGCGAGCTGCAATTGCAGCGTGTTGAGCTTCACGCCGCACGCCAACGGCACGCACACCGAGGGTGTCGGGCACCTGACCGTTGAGCGGGTCGATGCCCACGCTCTCATTCCGCAGCGCCTGCTGCTCGCGGCGCTGCTGACGGTGGAGCCCGAGCTCGCCGCTGACAGCAGCGAGAGCAGCGTGCCCATGCCGCACGATGCGGATCTGCTGATTACGCGCGCGCGGCTCGAGGGTGCGTGGCCGCCCGCAATGCTGCCGCGGCTGGCTGCACGTGCGCTCATCATTCGCACGCAGCCTAATGATCCATTCAAATTCACCGAGGACGGCGCCGCTGCCGCCCCATTCCTGTCGCAGGAGGCGGCGCGGATGCTGGTCGAGCGCGGCATCGAGCACCTCGTGCTCGATGTGCCCTCGGCCGATCGCGCCAGCGATGGCGGTGCGCTCACGGCGCATCGCATTTTCTTCGGGCTGCCGGCTGGCAATACACAGCTGGCCGGCGCGCAGCGTCGCGACAGTACGATCACCGAACTGGCCTACGTCGGCAATTCGATTCCGGACGGCTGGTATCTGCTGGCGCTGCAGGCCCCGGCGATCGCCGGGGATGCCGTGCCCTCGCGGCCGGTGCTCTATCCATTGCGTGCGGTTTAAAAGAGCCCGCGCATGCAACACCCGAATGCCATGGCCGGCGCGCACAGCGGCCCCGCCGCTGCGGCTCGGGCTCAGCAATTCGAGGCGCGCCTGCTCTGGGCGCGCGCCCAGGATCAGGCCGACCCACTCGCGCCCCAGCGCCGTCGCTTCGCGCTACCGCGCGCCAGCGACGGGCGTGCCTCGCTGTATTTCTGCGGACACTCACTGGGGCCAGCCCCGATCGCTGCGCGCGCGATGATCGAGGCCGAGATCGAGGACTGGGAGCGTTACGCGGCTCTGGGGCACGAGCAGGCCCGATCGCCCTGGATCGGCTACGCCGAACAGCTGCAGCCCGATCTCGCGCGACTGGCTGGCGCGAGGCCGCTGGAAGTCGTGGCCATGAACTCCCTGAGCGTGAATCTGCATCTGCTGCTGGCGAGTTTCTATCGCCCGGATCATGAACGCAGCGCGATCCTGATCGAGGCGGGCGCCTTCCCGTCCGACCGCCATGTGGTGACAG
>JBEKWD010000164.1:0-6174 GCA_049513435.1 Steroidobacteraceae bacterium
CACCATGATGAATGAAAACTACGCTCAGCCGTCGCTGCCGGCTGGTGTCCTATCAGCCGAAATCATCAAAGGCATGTACCACTACGTCAGCCAGCCACAGCAGAATTCCGTGTTACCAATACGGCTGCTCGGCTCGGGCGCAATTTTGTGCGAAGTGATCGCGGCGGCCGAACTGCTGGCGCAGGACTGGAACGTGAGCAGCGAAGTCCACAGCGTCACCAGCTTCAGCGAGCTGGCACGCGACGCGGCGGCGGTCCAGCGCTGGAATCGCCTGCACCCGCTGGAGTCTGCGCGCATCAGTCACGTCGAACAGCAGCTGCAGGGAGCCGAACTGATTGTCGCTGCGAGCGACTATGTGCGTGCCTATCCGCAACTCATTGCGCCCTACCTCGAGGGTCGATTCATCAGTTTGGGCACTGACGGCTTCGGTCGCAGCGACACGCGCCTGACTCTGCGCCGCTTCTTCGAGGTCGATCGGTATTCTGTCGTGTTGGCCGCCTTGGATGCACTGGCGCGCATGGGCAGTATTCCCCGCCAAACAGTGGCACAGGCAATCCAGCGCTATTCCATCGATACGCAGACCGTTGCACCCTGGACACGTTGAGCGTCGTGAACACTGCTTGCGAAGTGCGTGTCCGAGGCGGCGATCCTATATTTGGCTCCCGTTCAGTCCTCGTAATTTAGACGCTTGATGTCCATGTGTAGGCGGGGTCTCGTAGGCCTTCGCCTGTGGTTGCATCGAAATTCTCATACATACCGTTCTGCTGGGCCATGCGGCCAGAAGTCCTCCCGCAACTTCCCAGCTAAAGCGTGCTCGCCGGCAGCATCCAGTCCCTCAACCAAAGCATGGTTACTGAGTTATCCCATCCGGAATCGTGCCCATGGTTATACTCCGGCAACCCATCGTGATTTGAATCTCTATATTGGAAAAACCAGTTTGTCCATCGAGATAGGGGCACGTAGATCTGCAAAAGGTGCGCCCGGTCGGTATATACGCCGTGTTGCATCATCCATGCGAGCGCCCCTCCATAAATCGGCGGCTTGGTAAAGTTGAGTTCTCTCGAAGAACTCAAGTACTGAGGGCACATGAAAATGAGGATGTCCAGATGACGGCATTCATCGGTCCGATTGAACGGGCGAGCCTGATCGTGAATCAGGACGATCCACACGCCTACGACGCCGTGGTGCCGCCGATCGTACAGTCCTCATTGTTCACCTTTCCGTCTTTCGAGGAATTGGAGGCAACCTTCAAGGGCCTGAAGGTCCGGCCGATCTACAGCCGCGGCCTCAATCCGACGGTTCAGCAACTGGAGATGAAGCTGGCCGCGCTGGAGGCAACCGACGAGGCCATCGGCTTCGCCAGCGGCATGGCGGCGATATCCTCCACCGTGTTGAGTTTTCTGAAGCCGGGCGAGCGCATGATCTGCGTGCGCCACGTCTATCCGGACGCGTATCGCCTGTTCGAGACGCTGCTTAGGCGCTGGAACATCGCTGTGACCTATGTGGACGGCGCCGACCAGGCAGCGGTTGAAGCGGCGCTGCCAGGGGCCACGCTGCTCTATTTGGAGAGCCCGACCAGCTGGATGATGCAGGCGCATGATGTCGCGGCGCTGGCGGCACTGGCCCGAAAGCATCATGTCCTGAGCGTAATCGACAACAGCTGGGCCTCTCCGGTATTCCAGCAGCCGATCACGCTAGGGGCGGATCTGGTGCTGCATTCGGCCTCCAAATATATCGGCGGCCACAGTGATACGGTGGCCGGCGCGGTCGCGGGCCGCACGGCGCTGATCGCCGAGATCCGCCGCGCCACATGCCCGTATCTCGGAGGCAAGCTCTCGCCGTTCGAGGCGTGGCTGCTGTTGCGCGGTCTGCGCACCCTGCCCGTGCGCATGCGTGCGCATGAGGCCGCGGCACTGACGATTGCCAGGCGGCTGAGAGAACATCCGCACGTGACTGCCGTGCATCATCCGGGACTGGGCAAGCACTTGCCGCCCGGACTGCAGGGCACGTCGGGGCTGTTCTCGTTTGTGTTGGACGACGGCGTGGATATCCGCATCTTCTGCAATCACTTGCGGATCTTCAAACTGGGCGTGAGCTGGGGCGGTTTCGAAAGCCTGGCGATGCCTGCCCTCGTTGCGCGGGCGCAGGCGGCTGGCCCCAATTCTGCGATCGACTTTGGCGTGCCGGAACGCATGGTGCGCCTGCATATCGGTCTCGAGGGGGCGGACGCGCTATGGGATGATCTGGATTCTGCCATGGCCGCAGCCGCTTGAAGCGAGGCAGCCTATGAGAGCAGCTCTATGGCTTGCCGTCGCCGCCGCGGGCCTGAGCCTGCTGCCGAGCGCCAGGGCGGCCACTACTTTGAAGTTGGTCGAGGTGATCACCAGCCCTGAGCGAACCGAGACACTCAAGGCCATCGTCAAGACCTTCGAGGACGCCAACCCCGACGTGCGGGTCGAAATCACGTCCCTGCCCTGGGGCCCGTCGTTCGAGAAATTCGCGACCATGGTCGCCGCGGGCGACACCCCCGATGTGGTCGAGATGCCCGATGCCTGGCTTGCGCTGTATGTCAACAACGGTGCACTCGAGAACCTCGAACCCTACCTGAAGACGTGGGAGCACACGGCTGAATTGAACCAGCGGACATTGCAATTGGGTCGGGTGATCAGGAACACCGCTTATATGCTGCCTTACGGCTTTTATCTGCGGGCGCTCTACTACAACAAAAAGATGTTCGCGGCGGCGGGAGTCAGCGCCCCACCCAAGACTCTCGATGAGTTTGTCGCCGTCTCGAAGAAGGTGTCGAGCTTGCCGGGCAAATATGGCTATTGCCTGCGCGGCGGCGCCGGCGGAGTCAACGCCTGGATGATGTTCGGTGCCATTGCCGAGGGTTCGGATGAGTTTTTCAAGGCCGACGGCAGCTCGACTTTTTCCGACGCCGGTTGGATCAAGGGCTTCAGTGCGCTAGCGGATATCTACAAATCCGGGCTCGCACCTAAAGACAGCGTGAATTGGGGCTACAACGACATTGTCGCCGGATTTTATTCGGGCACCTGCGCGATGATCGATAACGATCCAGATGCCCTGATAGCGATCGCCGAGCGCATGAAACCTGACGAATACGGCGTCGCGCCATGGATCAAGGGACCGTCCGGCAAGAGTTTCCCGACTATCGGATACGGTGGTTGGTCAATGTTCGCTAATAGCAAGCACAAAGAACTGGCTTGGAAACTGATCGCTACCCTCGACGGTGTTCCGGGCAACCTGATCTGGAACCGGCGCATCGGCGCCCTCCCCATCTATACCGCGGCGGCGAAGGATCCTCTATACGCCGACGCCCGGTTCAAGGGCTGGTTCGATGAGCTGAGCGATCCAGACGTCGTACCGATGGTGATGCCGATGGATCTTCGCGTTTGGGCGCTTTTCGCCAACTCTATAGTCCCCCGAACCAGCCAGAGCCTGCTGCTCGGCCAGCTCACGGCGCCGGACATGGCGCAGCAATGGGCACAGGTCATGACTAAGGCGAAACAGAGCCAGAAGTGAGCGCCTTGCGCAGACACCTCGCGCGCAGCGCCGAACCGTATCTCTATACCGCGCCGGTACTGATCCTGATCATGGCGGTCATGCTGGTGCCGTTGAGCGTCGGCCTGTCCTATGCCTTCCGTGACATCCAGCTACTCGATCCGTTCAGCGGCGGCTTTGTCGGTTTCGATCACTTCCGCGAGCTAAAGGCCGATCGCAGTTTTCGCGCCGCGCTGCTCAACACGCTGATCTGGACCGGCGCATCGGTAGCGCTGCAATCTATTTTCGGGTTGATCCTCGCGCTGCTGCTGAACCGCGAGTTCCCGGGTCGCCGGCTGGTGCAGGCGCTGGTATTCCTGCCCTGGGCGGTGCCCACCTTTCTGGTCGGCCTCGATTGGGCGTGGCTGTTCAATCCCGTGGTCGGACCGCTGCCCGGATGGCTGTTCGCCCTGAAGATCACGCACGATACCAACAATCTGCTTGCCGATCCGGGCACGGCGCTGATCGGGCCGATCGTCGCCGCAATCTGGTGGGGCATTCCCTTCTTCGCCATCACGAACCTCGCCGCGCTGCAATCGATTCCGAAGGACCTGTACGAAGCGGCATCGATCGATGGCGCGAGCACGTTCAAACAGTTTCGATCGATCACGTTGCCGTTGCTCGCTCCCACGATCGCTATAACGATTTTGCTGCGCACGATCTGGATCGCTAATTTCGCCGACCTGATCGTAGTCATGACCAATGGCGGTCCCGCCGATTCCACCCAGACCGTGGCCAGTTACATCTTCACGGTCGCTTTTCGACGCCTGGATTTCGGCTATGCCTCGGCCGTCGCCGCGGTGCTGCTGGTGCTGTTGCTCGTCTACGCGCTCGCCATCCTGAGCGTGCGCCGCCTGTTCGTGCAGCGACAATCATAGCCATGCGCAGGCCGCGCCGGATCCTCTACTGGAGCTCGCATTACCTGCTGATCTGCCTCTACGTGCTGTTCGCGCTGTTTCCCCTGTTCTGGTTGATCAAAGTCGCGCTCACGCCCAACGATCTGCTGTACAGCGAGGGCATCAGGCTGTGGCCGTCACGCGCGAGCCTGGAACATTTCCGCTTCGTGCTGACCCACAGCGAATTCCCGCTGTTCTTTCGAAACAGCCTGATCGTGTCCTCGAGCACGGCCGTGAGCGTGACGCTGATCAGCGGCGCCTGCGGCTATGGCCTGTCGCGCTTTCGTTTCCGCGGTAGGCCACTGATCGTGGCGCTTATGCTGATCACGCAAATGTTTCCTCTGGTCATGCTGGTGGCGCCGATGTTCCGACTGCTGGCGCCACTGGGACTGACCAACAGCCTGACCGGGCTGGTGATCGTCTACAGCGCTTTCAATTCGCCGTTTGCAACCTTTCTGATGCAGTCCTTTTTCGATGCCATTCCGAAGGAGCTTGAAGAGGCCGCCATGATCGACGGCGCCACGCGTTTCGGTGCCTTCCGCCGCATCATTCTGCCCCTGACGCTGCCCGGCATCGCCGCTACCGGCGGCTTTGTGTTCTCCGCCGCCTGGAGCGAGCTGCTGTTTGCATTGATGTTGAATTCCTCGTCTCGGGCCAGCACCTTTCCGGTCGGGCTGTTGTCCTTCGTGTCAAAGTTCTCGGTCGATTTCGGGCAGATGATGGCCGCCGGTGTGCTCGCGCTGATTCCGGCGTGCCTGTTTTTCCTTCTGATTCAGCGATACCTGGTGCGTGGCCTGACGGCCGGCGCCGTGAAGGGCTGAAGAGAGCACTGCCGTGAGCGCGATCGACATCAGCGGCGTGAGCAAGCGCTACGGCAGCATCGCGGTATTGCATGACATCACTCTGGCCGTGGCTTCCCGGGAATTCGTGGTGCTGGTCGGGCCCTCGGGCTGCGGCAAGTCGACGCTGCTGCGCATGATCGCTGGACTCGAGGAAGTCAGCGCGGGGGAGATCAGGATCGGCGGCAGGCTGGTCAATGACCTGCCACCCAAGGCGCGTGATATCGCCATGGTATTTCAATCCTATGCGCTCTATCCGCACATGTCGGTGGCGGACAACATGGCCTACAGCCTGCGGCTGCGACGGACCTCCAAGCAAGGCATCGAGACGGCGATCAATGCCGCGGCGACGAAACTCGGACTCGGCTCATTGCTCGGGCGCAAACCCGGCGCGCTGTCGGGCGGACAGCGCCAGCGCGTCGCGATGGGTCGAGCGATCGTGCGCCGACCCAAGGCGTTTCTGTTCGATGAGCCGCTGTCCAATCTCGATGCGCGCCTGCGCGAGCATATGCGCGCCGAGATCAAGAAACTGCATCTGGAGCTCGGAGCCACCTCGATCTACGTGACACACGATCAGATCGAAGCTATGACTTTGGCGGACCGCATCGTTGCGATGAACGGCGGCTACGTGCAGCAGGTGGGCAGCCCGCTCGAACTCTATGATCGGCCAGCCAACCTGTTCGTCGCTGGTTTCATCGGTTCGCCGGCGATGAACATGTTCCCTGCGCTCCTCAGCCGTCGCGAAAGTCGGCCCGCACTCGTGCATCCCGGCTTTGCGCTCTCTTTGGATCGCGATCCGCCTCTAGCGGAAGGCGCAGCACTTACGGTCGGCATACGGCCGGAACACATCGTGCTCGGCGCCGGCGCGGTGCAGGGCG
>JBEKWD010000165.1:0-6171 GCA_049513435.1 Steroidobacteraceae bacterium
CTCGCCTCCGGAGAGGGACAGGCCGCGTGTGGCGCGCACGTGCCCGATGCGCAGTTCGCCGAGCAGTTCCTCGAGGCGCTGTTCGCGGCCGGCCCGATCCAGCTCGGCGCGCAGCTCCAGAATCGCCATGATGTTGTCGGCTACCGAGAGGCGGCGAAAGACGGATGACTCCTGCGGCAGGTAGCCGATCCCGAGGCGCGCGCGCTCATCGATGCTCATGCTCGTGAGGTCCTGCTCGTCGAGCCTGATCGAGCCGCCGTCGGCCGGCACCAGGCCCACCATCATGTAGAAGGCGGTCGTCTTGCCCGCACCGTTTGGCCCGAGCAGTCCAACCACCTCGCCGGTGTGAATGTCGAGCGACAGATCGCGCACCACCATGCGCGAGCGATAGCTCTTCTGCAGCGAGCGCGCGACGAGCAGGCTCATGGGTGCGCCGATCCGGCAGCGCAGGGCGTGCCCGCGTGCGAGCGGATGGTGCCGTGCACGCGCCCTGATTCGCCCGGCGCCACATCGGCCTGCACGCGCTGGGAGCCGATATCGTAGAGGATGTGATCGCTGTTGATCTCGTTGCAGCCATCCGTGAGCCAGCTGTCCCCTTGCAACTGCACCTCATCGCGCTCGAGGTCATAGGAGATCGCGTTGGCATGACCGTGTGCGATCTGCGCGCCGTCACCGAGCGCGTGCTCGAAGGTCGCCGGACTACCCTCGGCCTTCATCGAGGTAATGCGATTGTGGGCGATGCGCACCGTGGCCTTGTCGGCCCGTAGCTCGCCCTCGGGCATCGACACGCGAACCTCCCCGGTCAAGACGATGTCGCTATCGCTGAGCTCCTGGCCGGTGGCATCGGCTCGTTGCGCTCTGATCCGGCTGACACCGCGCGTCCAATCGACGATGTCGATGTCGTACAGCGTGATGTGGTTACGGTCGGCCTGCAGTCGTGAGGCGGTGTAGCACATCGGCGGCTCATTGCAGGGCAGCGCCTGGGCCGCCGAGTCTGCCGCCGCGCCGCTGGCTGCGCGCAGCAGCAACGCGCCGGCGCAAAGCGTCGCGCTCAGCGCGCTGCGCACGATGGCGTGCAGCCAGGCGCGCTGGCTCTCAGTGCACCAGTACACCGCGTACCTGCGCCGCCAATTGCAGCCGGTCATTCTTCAGATCGGCCCGCATGCCGCGACCATCAAGACGATAGCGGCCCCAATTCACCAATACGGTAGTCGGGGAGGTGGCGATTTGCTCTGCCATATCGAAATGCAATTCCTCGGTGTCGATGCGCACGGGTGTGTTGGAGCCGGCCGGTTTGCCCTCGGCGTGCACGTTGCCATGCAGCTCCGCCGTGCGCGCATCCTGGGGCATCTGTCCGCTCTGCGCCGTGAGCGTCCAGCGATTGCCGCCCGCGGGCTCATAATCGAGCTTCGGGCTGCTCAGGTAGATGATTCCCTGTGGCTGCGGCTGATCAATGCGAGTGGCATCCAGGCGGTAGAGCGGCTGCCCGTCGGCACCGGTCTCGATGAGCTCGGCCTGGATCGCCATAAAGCCTGGCGCTGAAACGCTCGGCTCAGCGGAGGAGCCCTCGCCGCTGTCGTTGTCGCTGTCCTGAAAATACAGCAGGGCGCCGAGGATCGCGAGCGAGCCGAGCGCAAATAGCAGCCGCCAAATCATGGGCGGCGCCGCGCACGAGCCGTACTGCGCGCGCCCTGAGCGGCCAGCAGCCAATCGCACACTTCGCGCACCGCGCCGGCGCCCCCGGGCAGCCGCGTGCGCCGATGGGCGAGCGCGAGCGCCGAAGGGTGCGCATCGGCTACGGCTACGGCCAGACCAACCCGCTGCAGCAGCGGCAGGTCACCGGCATCGTCGCCCACGGCGATGCATTGGGCCGGCGTGAGGGCGAGTGATTCGAGCAGCTGCGCCAGCGCGGCGCCCTTATCAGCCACGCCCAGCAACACATGCGGAATACCGAGCTCCAGGCAGCGCTGCTCGGTGGCTGGCGAATGCCGGCCGGAGATCACCGCGACGCCGAGGCCGGCGGCAAGCACGGCCTTGATGCCAAAGCCGTCGCGCGCATGAAAGCTCTTGCCCAGCTCGCCGGCCGCGCCGAAATACAGACGCCCATCGGTCAAGGTCCCGTCGACGTCGAGCACGAGCAGGCGCATCGCCGACAGCGCTGCGGGCCGCGCCCGCACTGCGCGCGCGGAGCTCAAACCACACCCGCCTGCATCAGATCATGTACGTTGAGTGCGCCGATGAGCTGCTGGGCGCCATCCGTGACCAGCAGCGCCGTGATCCGATGCGCCTGCATGAGCGCCGCGGCACTGGCGGCCAGCTCGTGTGAGCCAATGGAGCGCCCGCCGACGGTCATGACCTCGCGCATCGTGGTCGCGTGCAGATCGATGCGCCGGTCCAGTGCGCGGCGCAGGTCGCCATCGGTGAATACGCCGAGCAGGTGTTGCTGAGCATCCACCACGGCGGTCAGGCCCAGACCCTTGCGCGTCATCTCGAGCAGCCCGTCCGACAGGGGCGTTTCCAGACGCACGCGCGGCAGCCGATCGCCGCGTCGCATGATGTCCTCGACGCGCAACAGCAATCGGCGTCCCAATCTGCCGCCAGGATGCGCGCGCGCGAAATCCTCGGCCGAGAAACCGCGTGCCTCCAAGAGCGCCACCGCGAGCGCATCGCCCATGACCAACGCCGCGGTCGTGCTGGCGGTAGGCGCCAGATTGTGCGGACAGGCTTCTTGGGGCACCGCGACATCAAGGTGCGCGTCCGCCGCGCAGGCCAGCGTCGAGAGCGCATTGCCGGTCAGCGCTATCAAGGGCACTGCCATGCGCTTGATCTGCGGCAGCAGCGCGAGCACTTCCTCGGTCTCGCCCGAATTCGACAACGCCAGCAGCACATCGCCGCGCGCGAGCATGCCCAGGTCGCCATGGCTCGCTTCGGCCGCATGCAGGAAGAAGGCCGCACTGCCCGTGCTCGCCAGCGTCGCGGCGATCTTGTGCGCAATATGGCCGGACTTTCCCATGCCGGTGACCACGATGCGGCCGTGGCATTGCAGGCACAGGCGGCAGGCGGCGACAAAAGTTGCATCCAGCCTGCTGCGCAGTGCTGCGAGAGCCGCGCCTTCGATCTCGAAGGTGCGCCGCGCGGCCTGCAGCAACGACTGATCGCTCGCGGCGCTATGTTCTGAGGCGTTCATCATGGGTCTCGCGCCGGGCATGATAGCGCCTTGCGGCCGCGCAGATGGCGCCTTCCTCGAGCCGCAATTGCCTTAAGATCACGGCCCAACATGACTCCTCGACAAATAGCGGATCTGATCCAGGCGGCGTTGCCGCAAGCGCGCGTGGACGTGCGCTCGGATGACAATACGCACTTCTCGGCACTGCTGGTGGCAGAGCAGTTCGAGGGCCTGCGGCCGCTGGCGCGCCACCAAATGGTCTATCGGGTGCTCGGCGAGCGCATGGGCGGGGAGATCCACGCGCTGTCGATCGAGGCCTACACGCCGCGGGAGTGGGCGCAGCGCGGCCGCGAGGAGTCGGGCCAGCGTGGATAAGCTGCAGATCACCGGCGGCATAGCGCTCGAGGGCGAGGTGCGCATCTCAGGCGCTAAAAATGCGACGCTGCCGATCCTCGCCGGGGCACTGCTGGCCGACGGCCCGGTCTCGATCGGCAACGTGCCGCACCTGCAGGACGTCACGACCACGATCGAGCTGCTCAGCCGCATGGGCGTGACCGTGACGATCGATGAGCGCATGCGCATCGAGGTTGATGCCAGCACGATCCGCGACTATTTTGCGCCCTACGAGCTCGTCAAGACCATGCGCGCCTCGATCCTGGTGCTAGGCCCGCTGCTCGCACGCTTCGGCCGCGCTGATGTGTCCCTGCCCGGCGGCTGCGCGATCGGTGCGCGCCCGGTCAATATTCACGTCGCCGGTCTGCAGGCGATGGGCGCTGATATTCGCATCGAGGGCGGCTACATCCGTGCGCGCGCGTCGCGGCTGCGAGGCGCGCGTCTGGTGCTCGATACGGTTACCGTGACGGGAACCGAGAACCTCATGATGGCCGCCACTCTGGCCGATGGACAAACCGTGCTGGAGAATGCCGCGCGCGAACCGGAAGTGGTCGATCTGGCTAATTTTCTGATCGCGATGGGCGCTCGCATCAACGGCGCGGGCACCGATCGCATCACGGTCGAGGGTGTGCAGCGCCTCAACGGCGTGCATTACGAAGTGCTGCCCGATCGCATCGAGGGCGGCACTTACCTGGTTGCCGCAGCCATCACCGCCGGGCATGTGCGCATCAAGAACACGCGGCCGGAACATCTGGATGCGGTGATCGTGAAATTGCGTGAAGCGGGCGCCAAGGTCGACAGCGGTGAGAGCTGGGTAGAGGTCGATATGCGCGGCCGCCGCCCGCGCGCGGTGGATGTGCGCACGGCGCCTTACCCGGCATTCCCGACGGACATGCAGGCGCAATTTGCCGCACTCGATACGGTCGCCGACGGCGTCGGTACGGTGGTGGAAACCATCTTCGAGAACCGTTTCATGCACATGCTGGAGATGCGGCGCATGGGCGCGGAGATTCGGCTTGAGGGCAACACCGCGATCATCCACGGCGTCAGCCGCTTGACGGCGGCGCCAGTCATGGCGACTGATCTGCGCGCCTCGGCGAGCCTCGTGCTGGCGGGTCTGGTGGCGGACGGACGCACGGAAATCGAGCGCATCTATCACATCGATCGCGGCTACGAGACGATCGAAGAGAAGCTCCAGCAGCTGGGCGCGCGCATCAAGCGCGTGCCGAATTAGGCGCGAAGCCGCAGCGTCAGCTCGAGCGTGGTCGCTCAGTCACCGCGAGCGTCGCCTCGATATTGCTGCGGCCACGAAGCAGCTGCAGTTGAACGCGGCTGCCCGGCTTTCTGGCGGCGATCTGCGCCAGCGTCTCCTGCGCATTGTGGACGCTCTTGCCGTCGACCTCAGTGATGATATCCCCGATGCGCAGTCCGGCATCGACCGCCGGACTGTTGCGGTAAAGGTTGGTGATCACCACGCCGCCGCGCGGTAAGCCGAGCTGGCGCGCCTGCTCATCGCCGACGTCCTCGGGCACGATGCCGGTCCAGCCGCGGATCACGCGGCCATGATCCAGAATCTCGTCCATGACGCCGCGCGCGAGATTCACGGGTATCGCAAAGCTGATGCCCTCGACGCTGATATCACCGGCGCTGTTCTTGCCGAGTACCGCGGTATTGATGCCGATCAGCTCGCCCAGAGTATTGATGAGCGCGCCGCCCGAGTTGCCGGAATTGATCGCCGCGTCCGTCTGTATGAAGTCCTCGAAGGTGGCAACCCCGAGTTGATTGCGTCCGATCGCGCTCACGATGCCGTGTGTGACGGTCTGCGACAAACCCAGAGGATTGCCGATGGCGAGCACGCCATCGCCGACCTGCAGCCGATCGGAGCGGCCCAGTGGCATGACCGGCAGATCCTTGAGCTTGATCGACAGCAATGCCAGATCCGTGTCCGGGTCGCGGCCCACCACCACCGCACGCGTCGAGCGGCCATCGGCCAGCGTGATCATGATCGTGTCGGCGTTGGCGATCACATGATTGTTGGTGATGATGTGACCGCTGCCATCGACAATCACGCCCGAGCCGAGCGCGCGCTCTACGCGCTGTCGATACAGCGGCCGCAGGTCGCCAAACAATTGCGACAGCGCGGAGGGCCCGATCTGCTCGGTCACGAGCCGCGCAGTGGAAATATTGACCACGGCCGGCGCGGCGCGGCGCACGGCTGCGGCATACGATTCCGCGGTCAGTGCGGCGGCGCTGGCCGGTGGCGTGGCAGCGGCCCCGGCGGCGGCGTCGGTAGCGGTTGCACCGTGCTGGAGCGACTCGGCGGCGCCGCTCGGGATCGCAGGGCCTGAGCTGTGCTGCGCGTTCGGCGCCGCGTTGGGCGCGGAATCGGCCGCCGCCGGCTTATCGGCTACGGCCGCGGGACGCTGCAACAGCTGCGGGTGCACGAAAACGATGATGAACGCCAATGCCAGGCCGCCAACGATGCTGCCGGCCAGGAAGATCACTGCGCGTCCCAAGCGATGTAGATTCATGAATATGGCTGTGGTAGAGCCTCAGATGCGTCTGACCGGTTGTGTATAATGCGACACTTCCCGAGCTTAAGAGTAGCGATC
>JBEKWD010000166.1:0-6141 GCA_049513435.1 Steroidobacteraceae bacterium
CACAATGAGCGAACATTTAACCGAGCACACACGGGTTGATCACGGGTCGGACAACATCGACCCGGGAATGCCGCTGACGCCCGGTCCCACGATGCTCAAGAGTGCAGCGTTGCCGCGCATGGCCGCGGACAAGGTGCTGTGCCAGGCGTGTCCAGTACTGTGCCACATTACGGCGGGCCGGACAGGGGCCTGTGACCGTTGGGGCAACATTGACGGCGTGCTCACGCGCATCGAGCCGATCGTGCTGGCGCAGCGTCAGTCCACAGAAGGCGATGATCCGGCTGTGTTCGTGACAGGAGTGGGTGCGGGAACCACTTATCCGGACTACAAACCGGCGCCCTTCATCGTGGCAACTCAGCACGAGGGTGTCGACATGGTGACGGTAGTCACCGAAGGTATTTTTAGCTATTGCAGTATCAAGATAAAGATTGATACCGACCGTTTCCTGGGGCCAGAGCAAGCCAACGTTCGACACCGGGGCGAGATCGTAGGTCACGTCACCACAGCAGAGTACGGCTCGCAGATGCTTTCCGTGGGCGGGGTGCATCACCTGACGGGCGCCAGCAGGAAGGAGGGCCGCGTCACCTGCGAGCTGATGGCAGCTCTTGGCAACAAGCAGGCGGTGGATCTTTCAATCGATGGCGGTGCGAACCTCATCGTACAGGCCGGACAGCCGCCCGTCGTCAACGGGCTACCGGAAGCTCGTATGCGCGTCGGGTGCGGCTCGGCAACCATTGGAATTTTTGCGAAACAGTGGTTTGGTTTGGTGGACGACGTCGTCGTCGTCGACGACCACATTACGGGCGTGCTTTCCGAGCACCAGGCGGGTCGCTGTCTCGGCATGAGCCCATCCGGGATCGAGTTGAAGGGCCGCAGGTCGACTCCCGGACGTTATTTCAAGGTCGCCAATCCAGGAACGGGGTGGGGCGGTACTGATATTGATGATCCGCTGTCAATCATTCAAGGCTTCGACAACTCGGTGAGCTGGCCCGGTATGCGCCTGCTGATGGTGTCGACGACAGGAGAACATTCTGCGTATTTCGTTCTGGACGAGGCACTGCGTCCACAAGCGGCGCAGATGCCGCCAACCGTTCGCCAAGTGGTCGAGCGAATTGCCGAGAACTGTGAGCCGGCACTTTCGACGGTTTTGTTTGTGGGCGGAGCCGGCGGAAGTTTGCGCGCGGGGGTCACGGAAAGTCCTGTACGTCTGACTCGATCCATCAAAGACGCGCTTGTCAACGTGACTTGTGGAGGCGCGCCCGTATACATCTGGCCTGGCGGGGGCATCACCGTGATGGTTGATGTGAGTAGGATGCCTGCTAACTCGTTCGGCACGGTGCCGACGCCCGCGATCGTTGCACCCATCGAATTTACGATGCGCCTTACCGATTACGCGAGCCTCGGCGGGCACGTGGAGAGCATAGTGCCGTTGAGCGACGTGTTGGCCCGCACGTCAAAGCGGGTGATCGAGCAGGATGTAGTGAATCCCTGGCCGATTGGCGGCAAGGCGCTGCTCGGATGAGCGTAACCAAGGCTGGTCCCGTTCGTGCCCGAGTTGCGGGGGGCCGTTGGCATTTTCAGCACGGGCCGATTGATCTAATCCTGCATGCCGAAGGTGACCTAGACGCCGCGGACCGATCGATTGCGGATTGCTGGGATCGGTTCCAGAGCGTTCTGCCGGCACTCGTCACTGAGTTGGCGCAGTTGCGACAGCCGGCGCATGAGGGCCCGGCTGTAGAGGGACCCGTGGCTACTCGAATGCTCCGGGCGTGCGCGCCGTTTGCGGCCGAACGTTTCATTACCCCTATGGCGGCGGTTGCGGGCGCCGTGGCTGACGAACTGATCGAAAGCTTCAGGCGAGCCGGCGTAACGCGTGCTTTCATTAATAACGGCGGAGACATTGCGCTGCATCTCACCGCAGCCGAGAAGTACAGGGTCGGGATCTGGTCTAAGCTCGAGCGCCTTCACTCGCCTGATGGCACGGGACCTGATCTTGACAGCATCTTCGTTGTGGGCGCCGAGATGCCCGTACGCGGCATTGCGAGCAGCGGCTGGCGTGGCAGGAGCTTCAGCCTGGGAATCGCCGACAGTGTCACGGTGTTAGCAAACAGTGCGGCCTCAGCGGACGCGGCTGCAACCATGATTGCCAATGCGGTGAATTGTGACTTTGCGGGGATCATCCGTGCCCCGGCTGAGCAATTGAAGGACGACACCGACCTGGGAAGTCTGCTGGTCACTGTGGATGTTCCGCCTCTGCCGCCAAGATCAATAGCGGCCGCGTTGGAGAGAGGGCGCGCCGAGGCTGACTACTGGTGCGACCGCGGGATCATCTACGCTGCGGCGCTGTTTTTGCAGGGCGAGGTCGAAGTTGTGTTGCCAAATACCACGGCATCAGCGCCCCGGACGAAGCCACGGGTCAGTTTTGATCGAGCTCGCGCATGATCGAGCTCAGGCGCGTATTCACTCAAGTGGAGAACATCTTCCATGAGTTCGGACCGCCTCCAGCCAAACCGCTGCGGCGCGCCGCCGCGATAGCGATCATCAGAAACCCGTTTGCAGGACGCTTCGAGGTGCAAATCACTCCATTCATGGACGATCTCAAACCCCTGGGCCTGGAGCTCGCAAAACGCCTGGTATCTGCGCTCGAGGTCGCGGCCGCTGAGGTTCAGGGCTACGGCAAGGCGGCGATCGTCGGCGCTGGCGGCGAGAGCGAACACGGGGCCTTGTGGCACGTCCCCGGCGGGTATGGGATGCGAGAGGTGCTGGGCTGGCACGCTGGTCAGGAAGTCAATTCCGGTCAAGGCCAACGCGGCAACGGGCTTGCGATTGTGCCGTCAACAAATAAGGTTGGCGCGCCGGGTGCGCAGATCGACGTGCCTCTCACGCATATCAATGCGAGCTATGTGCGTAGTCACCTCGATGCGATGGAGGTTCGGGTGCCGGGCGCGCCGTGCGCCGACGAGATTGCGTTCATTCTCGCCATGAGTGCTGGACCTCGTATTCATGAAAGGCTCGGCGGGTTGCGCGCAGAGCAGATCAGTCGCTGGGATGGTCAACGTTGAGGGGGTCAAAATGAGTGCCGTTATTCGCAAGCTCATCGTCCAGGTCGATGAAACGCGCATCGAGATGGGTCAGCCGATCGCGCCTGCGACCCGGCGTGCCGTAGCGATTGCCGTGATCGCCAATCCCTTTGCGGGCCGCTACTCGGACAATCTGGAGGAACTCACGACGATTGGCGAAGAGCTCGGTGGATTGCTCGGCGCCAAGTGCGTCGAGGCTCTCGGTATTCAGCCCGAGCAGGCGCAGAGCTACGGGAAGGCGGCGATCGTCGGCGAGGCCGGTGAGTTGGAGCACGCCGCTGCCATTCTGCATCCCAGGATGGGGGCACCCTTGCGGCGGGCTGTCTCCAAAGGCGCCGCGCTCGTACCCTCATCCAAGAAAATGGGCGGCCTCGGCACTGCCATTGATGTGCCGCTCGGGCACAAAGATGCGGCATTCGTGCGCAGCCACTTTGATGCCATCGAGGCCAGAGTGTCGGATGCTCCGCGCGCCAACGAAATTGTTGTCGCCGTAGCCGTCACCGACAGTGGGCGTCCGCTCGCGCGCGTTGGCGGACTGCAGCAGCACGAAATCAAGGGCGAGGATGGTCTGCGCTGAAGTCCGCGAGCCAAGTTGATCGAAGGAGACGAAAGTGTCGGCACCCTCACAGACGGAAGGCTCCGGAAAAGTCGTCATTCGGAACATCGGACTGATGCTGTCGGGGTCTCTTCGCGAGCCCATTCTCGATGCGAATACCGTCGTCATTGAAGCGGGTCGGATCACCGCCGTGGGCCGCGAGTGCGACTGCGATACCGAGCGCGCTGACAAGACGATCGACGCGCGCGGCACGGCCGTCGCCCCAGGGCTTATCGATTCGCATGTGCACCCCGTGGCCGGGGACTGGACGCCACGCCAGAACCAATTGGGGTGGATTGATTCGACGTTGAACGGGGCCGTTACAACGCTGATCTCCGCCGGTGAGGTGCACTTTCCGGGTCGACCCAAGGACATCCTGGGGGTCAAAGCACTTGCGATTACGGCACAGCGAAGTTTTGCGAACTTTCGGCCCAGCGGTGTGAAGGTGCTGGCAGGAGCCCCGGTTCTCGAGAAGGGCATGCTGGAGTCGGACTTCGCCGAGCTTGCGGCCGCGGGTGTCAGATTGCTCGGTGAGGTGGGACTCGGATCTGTGAAGGGCGGCGAGGAGGCCCAACGGATGGTCGCTTGGGCGCGTAAGTATGGCATTCAGAGCACCATTCATACAGGCGGCCCTTCGATTCCCGGTTCCGGTCTCATTGACAAGGATGTTGTGTTGCAAGCTGACGCCGACATCATTGGTCACATTAACGGCGGCCATACCTCGCTGCCGTACGCAGATGTCTGTGAGCTCTGTGAGCGCTCCAAACGAGCGATCGAGATCGTCCACAACGGCAATGAACGCATCGCTATCCTGACTGCCCGACATGCTCGGGAGCTCAAGTGTTCGGATCGAGTGATTCTGGGAACCGATAGTCCGGCTGGTTCGGGTGTGCAACCGCTCGGAATACTGCGTTTGATAGCGCTCCTGTCCAGCATGGCGGATATCCCGGCGGAGCAGGTGTTCTGTTATGCGACCGGCAATACGGCGCGTCTACGTGGTCTGGACAGCGGTGAGATCGCGGTAGGCCGCGCGGCGGATCTGGTCTTTCTTGATCGTGCGCAACACACTGCCGGAGGCGATCTACTTGAGAGCGTGCAACTCGGGGATATTCCGGGCGTGGGCATGGTGCTGGTTGATGGTGTGGTTCGCTGTATGAGAAGTCGCAACACGCCACCGGCAACGCAAGTACCAGTCATTTCAGAACAAACATGATCAATCCACACACAGGCAATCCCAGCACCGTCAATCCAACCAGTGCCGATATACGCGCTTTGATCAGTCACGGTCCGATCAGCGCATTTCAGTTTGTCATGTTGGCAGTGTGTGTTGGCCTGAATATGCTGGACGGGTTCGACGTGCTGGTCATGTCATTCACCGCCTCGGACGTCAGCGCCGAATGGAAGCTCACAGGCAGCGAGCTCGGACTGCTCCTGAGCGCCGGCCTCGTGGGCATGGCGGCCGGGTCGTTGTTTCTGGCGCCGCGCGCCGATCGGATCGGCCGACGCGCCATTATTCTCATTTGCGTGATTATCGTCAGCATCGGCATGCTGTTGTCCGGATTCTGCCGCAGTGTCCTGCAGCTCGGCGTGCTACGGGTAGTTACGGGCATCGGCATCGGCGGCATTCTGGCGAGCGCGACGGTTATGGTTGCCGAATTCTCCTCCGCGCGCTGGCGCAGCACGGCCAGCTGCCTTTATACCTCGGGCTACTCAATAGGAGGCACCGCAGGCGGCGCGGTCGCAGCCCTATTGATTGCGCGTTACGGCTGGCGATCGGCATTTCAATTCGGTGCCCTGGCCTCTGCAATCATGTTACCCCTGGTTTATTGGGGCCTTCCGGAGACGGTGGACTATCTGGTCACGCGCCGGCCCCTGGATGCGCTATCGCGCCTTAATCTGCTTCTCAAGCGCATGCGCCGCGCCACGCTTGTCACGCTGCCGGCAGCGATGCTGCACGAACACGCTCCCGCAGGCCCTGCCGTGTGGCGATTACTGTCGACCCCGCTTGTGCGCTCGACCACGCTGATCTGGATCGCGTTCTTTTTCATGATGGCCGGCTACTACTTCGTGTTCAGCTGGACGCCGCGGCTTTTAACGGTCAGCGGTCTGACTGCTGCGCAAGGTATTACGAGTGGTGTGCTGCTAAGTCTGGGCGGTATTTTCGGCACTGTTTTGTTCGCCTTCGTTGCCGCAACGACTGAGATACGCCGCCTGACTTGCCTATCCCTGTTGGTCGCCAGCGTACTGATGGTGCTGTTTGCACTGACGCTCACGAATCTGGATCTAACCAGGATTCTTGGCGTATTGCTCGGTGGTGTAGCGACCGGCGCCATGGCCGGCTTCTACGCGCTGACGCCGATTCTCTATCAGCCGGACACGCGCGCCACGGGCATGGGATCGGCGATCGGGATCGGCCGTCTCGGAGCAATTTTGGCGCCCATCGGGACCGGCAAGCTCATTGATCTG
>JBEKWD010000167.1:0-6120 GCA_049513435.1 Steroidobacteraceae bacterium
CAACTTTGTCACCCGCTTTGCATCACAAGGCATGCTTAATGCTCCGTGGGGCATCGCAGTTGCTCCTTCAGGATTTGGCTCTATAGCCGGCGACGTGCTGATCGGTAATTTCGGAGATGGGACCATCAACATCTTCACGCCGAGTGGCTCACTCGCGACCTTCGTGGGTCAGCTCATGGTCTCGAATGGCGGAACGTTCGCCGCCCCGGGCCTCTGGTCAATCGTGTTCGGAAACGGCGATCCTGACAAGCCTGTCACCACGCTGTTCTACACGGCTGGCTTTGCTGACCAGACCGATGGCGTATTCGGGAGCATCGCGGTAGCGCCCACGACCGCGCCTGTACCCGTAACCAACCCCTACTGACGCATCGTCCACTAACAGCTGACACTTGAAGGGCGATGCCCCGCTGCAAGGCGGGGCATCGCCCGATCTTTTGCCGATCGGAACACTGGATTGGGCTAGCATGGTGAGTGTGGGAATAAATCAAACCCGTCGGGAGTCTCCCGTATTTAGCAAAGAGCACGATCTGCGTCATGGATGAGCGGCGCCGTCGCTTCGAGGTACAGGTGTTGCCGTACCTGGACGCCACCTACCGGTTTGCCCGATGGCTGGCGCGCTCGCCCGACGATGCGCAGGACCTGGTGCAGGAGGCCATGCTGCGTGCCTATCGGGGTTTTGACGCTTTGCGAGGCTCCGACGTGAAGGCGTGGCTGTTCACGATCGTTCGCAATTGCCACTGGAGCGCGCTTAAACAGCAGCGGCGCAGAGCCCAGGTGCCTTTGCCGGAGGAACATGACACCCTCGATGCCCAGGCCTTGATTTCGCCCGCGCTCGGGCCGCATGAGGAATCAATCCGCCGCGACGAGGCGCTCACGCTCCAGCGGCTCATAGAGCGTCTGCCCGAAGAGTATCGCGAGGTGTTGATTCTCAGAGAACTGGAGGACATGGATTATCGTTCAATTGCCGCAGTCACGCAGGTACCGCTCGGTACCGTGATGTCGCGGCTCGCGCGTGCACGGCTGGCGCTCAAGAAGCACTGGCTGGGACAGCTCGAGGCAGAGTCCCGTGCAGTGCCCTGAATCCTTGCGTGTTCAGGGCTATTTTGACGCCGAGCTGGATGCGTTGAGCGCGGCCGACATTGAACGGCATATGGAGAGCTGCGCCGATTGCCGCGCGCTCTATCAGGAATTGCAGCAGCTGCGCACCGCCATGCGTGAGGAGCTGCCGCCGGTGCAGGCGCCACCCGAATTGCGCGCGCGGATTGCGCGGGCACTCGATCAGGAAAGCCTCGGGCACGGCGCGGCCGAGACTGCGCCGCCGTGGCCGCCGCGGCGCAGTCGAAATTGGCGCACGGGCTCGTTCTGGATGGGCGCCATCAGCGGGTTGGGCACTGCCGCGGTCGCGGCGGCGCTCGGGTTCGTGCTGCTGACGCCGCTGCGCACCGCTCCGCTGGTCGATGAGTTACTGAACGCGCACGTGGACTCGTTACTCTCCACGCATCTGGTGGACGTCGTCTCTACGGATCGGCACACCGTGAAGCCATGGTTTGCCGGTCAGACCGATGTGTCCCCGGTGGTCGCCGATTTCGAGCCGCAGGGCTATAAACTCGTCGGTGGACGTGTCGATTACCTCGAGCATCAACGCGCCGCCGTCGTCGTTTACCGGCACGGAGCGCATGTGATTAATGTGTTCAGCTGGTCAGCCACGCCGCGATCGATAGCGGGCAAGGTCACGCGCAATGGCTATCACCTGATGTTCTGGAGGATCGGCGATCTGCAGTACTGCGCGGTCTCTGATACCGGCTGGGATGAGCTCGCCAGCCTCACCCAATTGTTGCAGGGTCTGCAGTAATTTACCTGACTCGGGAATAAAAGCGTCCGCCGCGAGTCCTCTCTCGGGAACATCACCTGAGGAGAGCCCCGTGTCGGACGATACACTGCTTCAATCGCGTCGCAAGGCGCTCAAATGCATGGCCTATGGCGGCGCCGGTACACTGTTCGTGTTGGCGGGCGGCGTTTTCACGCCGGTGGATCTAGCGCTGGCGGCCAATGACAAGCCAGGCATCGCGCGCCTGGGCAAACCGTTGTTTGTTCAGATCAGCGACACCCATATCGGCTTCAATAAAGAGGCCAACCCGGATGTCGGCGGTACGTTGAAGCAGAGCATTGACATCGTCAATGCAATGCCCGAGCAGCCAGGGCTGATCATTCACACCGGGGATATCACGCATCTGTCCAAGCCTGCCGAGTTTGATCTCGCGCAGCAGCTGATGTCGGGATTGCGCACCACGGAGCTGCATACCGTTCCGGGCGAGCATGACACGACCGATCCGACCGTGACCGAATACTTCAATCGCTTCGGCAAGGCGTCGGACAACAAGGGCTATTACAGTTTTGATCACGCCGGCGTGCACTTCATTGCGCTGATCAATGTGCTGCAATTTAAGCCCGGTGGCCTCGGCACCTTGGGCACCGATCAGCTCGCCTGGGTGGCGGCCGACCTCAAGGGCCGCTCCTCGAGCACCCCAATCGTCGTATTCGCGCACATGCCGCTGTGGACGATCTATGAGCCCTGGGGCTGGGGAACCGGTGATGCTGATCAGCTCATGGCGCAGTTAAGGCGCTTTGGTTCGGTCACCGTGCTGAACGGTCATATCCATCAGATCGTGCAGAAGGTGGAAGGCAACATCACTTTCCACACGGCGCGCTCAACGGCCTATCCGCAGCCGCTGCCCGGAGACGGTCCGGGACCCGGGCCACTGAAGGTGGCCGCGGACCAATTGCCCAAAATGCTCGGCGTCTCCAGCGTATCGGTCGTGAAGCATCCCAGTGCATTGGCGCTCACCGATACGGCGCTGGCCTGAGTATCCATCGAACTATCAAAGGAGTAGATCCAGTGAATCCGGCGAAATATCTGACGTTGCGTAGGGCTGGCAGGCTGGCATTGCTCTGCTTGCTCGCGGCCGCTCATCAGTCCAACGCGGCGCCCCCAGCGGCTGCGCAGATCGAGATCAAGAACTTCATGTTTGCGCCCAATGCGGTCACGATCAAGGCCGGGTCCACGGTCACCTGGTCGAACAAGGATGATGAGCCGCACACCGTGGTCAGCGATGCCGGGCTGTTCCGCTCCGCCGCGATGGACACCGATGAGACCTTCAGTTTCACATTCGACAAGCCGGGCACCTACCACTTCACCTGCTCGATCCATCCGCGCATGGTCGGCACGATCACAGTCGAATAGAGGCGATGGTCGGAATTACGAGAGCGGCGCTGATCGTCGCCGCGACGCTCGCGCTCATGGCGATCGGCGCCGTGGTGTTCATCGGATCGGGCATTTACAACATCGGTGCCGATGACCATCACACGCGCGTCGTGCTCGCTGTGATCACTCAACTGCGAGACCGCTCGATCGTCGCGCGCTCGAGCTCGATCGCCGTGCCCGATCTCGAGGGCGCCTCCCGACTTGCAGGCGGCGCCGGACATTACGCGGCATTGTGCGTGGGCTGCCACCTGGCTCCGGGCGTGACGAAGTCCGATCTGAGGCCTGGCCTCTATCCGCACCCGCCAAATCTCGCGCAAGAGGATGTGCTCGATGCCCGCAAGGCCTTCTGGACCATCAAACACGGCATCAAGATGAGCGCGATGCCCGCCTGGGGCAAGTCGCTCAATGACGAGGCGATCTGGGATATCGTCGCGTTCGTGCGCAAGATGCCGGCCATGAATCCAGAGCAATACCAGGGCCTACTGCAGTCGCACGCCCGATAAACGCATGTTCGGATAGACGCGTGGCGCCGGCCGAGCGGCCGACGTGCGAGCGGCTAGCCGCTATGACAAGCGGATTTGTGCAGCAGCATTTCCAACGCGATGCAGGCGTTGGGTACTGCGCTCGATGCGGACGAGTCCGTGGCCGCATCCAGCAGCGACTGGGCCTGTGGCGCGGTCAGGTGAGAGCGCTCAGATCGAAGCAGCGCAATGATTCCAGTGATTTCAGCGGTCGCCAGTGAGCTGCCGGAATAGAAATCATAGTGGCCCTGCGGCGCCAGGGACACGACCTCACGTCCAGGTGCTTGAATGACGCCGGGGCTCGAATGTTGATTCTCGATCGCATCGGCCGCGATGACGCCGGCGATGCCGGTCGGAAAGGCGTCGCGGGAGCCGTCAGCTGGCACCGCTCCGACCACGATGATGCCGGCGTCCAGGCCTCGCCGGATGAGCCGAGACAGCAACGGATCGCTAGGACCGTCAAGACTCAGGTTGATGATATCGGCATGCGCCTCAATCGCCGCGGCCAGCGCCTGCGCCAGTGTGAAGGTATTGCATACGGCTCTGACCCCGGAGGCCGCGGCGCGCCAGCAAGCCTTGTAGGCCAACAGCGAGACATCCGGTGCAATGCCGGCCATGCCGATGCCGTTATCCGGGACTGCGGCAATCACGCCCGCGATGGCGGTGCCGTGGGCATCGGCGCGAAAGGAGTGCTCATCGTTGTCGACGAAATTGCGCGACAAGATGCTCGGCATCAGATCCGGGTGATCGGTCTGGACGCCGGTATCGATGACTGCGACGCGCACGCCGGCTCCGCGGCTTACGGTCTGAGCCCGTGCGACATCCATCTGCAGCAGGTTGCGCTGTAATTTCGCGTAGGGATCGTTATAGGGATCGGCGGCAGTCTCAAAAGCAAATAATGGCTGCGCCGACTCGACCCGCGAATCGTGCTGCAGGGATGCGAGCAGCCGCCGCGCATCCGCATTCGCGGGCAGCTCGTAGACCAGACAGTGCACATCAAGCAACGCGATCGGCCAGCTCGCGCTCTCCCGCAGGCCGTACTGTTTCTCCAGCGCAGTGCTCAGCGCGTGCGCGACGCCGCCGACCATGTACGGACCAGCCCCGTCGTAGCCGCGGGACGTGGCGGCGGCCCGCGGCAAGCTCACGGGATTGCGGACCGTCACGACGATGTAGCGCTGCGGGGAATCGCGCGCGACCGCCGGCAGTGTCGCGCTGGGCCGCAATGATGGTGCGGCATTGCATGCCGTCAGGCACAGCGCGAGCAGCGCTGGGAGCCATCTCACTGCGCGCTACCCTCATCGATCGCCGCAGGCTCGACGAACATCACGCGCGCATCGCTGCGCAATGCTGCAATGATCGGATCCACAGTCTGGCTTGCCAAGCGTGCATCCGTAAGGGCCAGCGTATAGGCGCCTGCTTCACTCGGGCCATGGACGATGGTCAGCGCATTTTGCGCGAGCAATGATTGCAGTGCGCTGAGCGACATGTCCGGCGAGAACACCACGCGGATACGCGAGCCTGACGCAACCGGGGCCGGAACCGACGACATCGTGACGTAGCGCGGTTCCCGATCCGTTTGCACCGAGCGATGAAACAAAGTCGCACCGACGATGCACAGTGCCACGGCCTGCACCGCCGCCGCGGCCGTAAGCCATTGTACGGCGCCAAATCGGCGCACCGGCGTCGCGCCAGGGCGCGCAGCACTGCGCGGGGCCGTGGCACCCTCGCGCTCAAACTCATCGATGCGCGCAAGGGTCTTGGCGAGCCCAGGTTGCGGTGCGTACTCGAGACTGGACTCTGATTTCAACAGCGTGCGCAGCGAACGCTCATGCTTCAGATCGTCCCGGCAGATCGCACAGTGCTCCAGGTGCTGCGCGACGCGGCCGGTATCGTTGGCGCTGAGCCGCCCCGCGACGTACCAGGGCAGCAGGCGCGCGGCTTCATCAGCGCAGCGGCTGTCATCGGGGCATTCATTCATAACCGGTTCTCCATGCCTGGTGCCGAATCCTTCAGCATCACCCGCAGTTTTCGCCGGGCATTGAACATGCGGGTCTTAACGGTGTTGACCGGACAATCCATGATCTCGGCGATCTCCTCGCAGGAATGATCCAGGTAATAGGTGAATTCAAGCACCAGGCGTTGCTCAAGCGGCAATTGCGCGAGGCCCGCATCGAGTAACTGACGCTCCTCGAGCTGCTGAGCGCTGTCGCTGGCTGTAGGCTCCCCCTCGGCGATTTCGAGCTTCATCACGCGATCATGCGTAGTGGCACGTCGGAGCATGTTCAGTGCGCGTCGATAGGCGATACCCATAATCCAGGTCGATACCCGCGAGGCGTT
>JBEKWD010000168.1:0-6117 GCA_049513435.1 Steroidobacteraceae bacterium
CTTTATGCGGAAGGTGACTTTGTATGGGGTTCAAGCTCGATCGTCGAGAATTTTTGGTGGCTGCGGGTGCAAGCGGGATGGCGATGTCATTCTCCGCACTGCCTGCGGTTCTCGCCCAGCAGGCGACAGGAGGCTCCGTGAAACCCGAATTGGCCAACGTGAAAGCATGCGTCTTTGATACATTCGGCACCGTTGTCGACTGGCGCGGTTCTGTAATTGCCGAAGCTACTAGTTGGGGCAAGGCCAAGGGCCTGAATATTAACTGGGCGGAGGTCACAGACAGCTGGCGGCTCGGATACCTACCCGCGATGGAGAAAGTGCGGAAGGGCGAGATTCCGTGGACCAACCTCGACGATTTGAATCGCATGACCCTGGAGGACGTGCTCAGGCAGTACAAAATCGAGGGGCTGAGTGAAGAAGAAAAGACTCACTGGGCCCATGTCTGGCGACGGCTCAAGCCGTGGCCTGATTCGATTGAGGGGCTCGGCCGATTGAAAAAGAAATGCATCATCTCACCGTTGTCGAACGGCAATGTTGCGCTGATGACCAACATGGCCAAACTTAGGGGGTTGCCATGGGATCTCATTCTAGGTTCGGATCTCGTCAAGCACTACAAACCTGATCGCGAGATGTACCTGTCGGCGCCCTTTTATCTGGATTTGAAACCAGAGGAAGTGATGATGTGCGCGGCCCACATTCCCGATTTGCAAGCGGCACGCAGTTATGGCCTGCGTACAGGTTTCATCTACCGTCCGAACGAATACGGCGGTGGTCCCGTCGGTGTGCCCGACAAAGCAAAACCAGGCGATTTTGACGTGGTTTCTGGAAGTATCATCGATTTAGCCCAACAAATGGGCACGTAATCGGGCGCTGATCTATTCGCGCACAAACCGGAAATCCCTTCATGACATCTCGAACAAGCGCCGGAACCACATCCTTGATGTCTCACCCTGCTCGCGGCGAGTGTGGCCAACCCGATCGTCGAGCGCCTACACACGCTGGTGTTCGCGAGCTTTCTTCTGACTGGCGGCGCCCTGGACGACCGATTCGGCGTGAAGCGAGTCTTCATGGCTGCGGCGGACCTTGAGTTTCCTTGGCTCATGTTGCCATCCCTATGCGGTTAGACGCCGACAAACATCGAAAGGAGGGAAAGATGAGCAGCGATTTCTTCGAACCTGTGGACCCCAAAATCGAGCAGCGTGTGCGCGACAGTTTCGAACGGCAAGGGCTGATGGCACACTTGGGAGCGGTGTTGCATCAGGTTCGCCGCGGTCTTGTCGTTATTCGGATGCCGTTCAGACAGGAATTGACCCAGCAGCATGGGTATTTCCACGCGGGCGGCTTGTCTGCAGTCGCCGATTCCGCTGGCGGATATGCTGGATTTACTCTGTTTCCCGAGGGAAGCTCCGTCCTCACCGTGGAGTTCAAAGTGAATCTTTTGAATCCCGCCCAAGGCGATTACGTCGAAGCAGCGGGTCGTGTCATCAGAAGCGGCCGGACACTAACGGTCTGCCAGCTCGAGGTTTTTTCATCGGCCGCCGAAAAGCGAACTCAGGTCGCCATCGGCCAGCAGACACTCATTTGCCTGCCGGACAAAACGGTCTAATCGAACCGCTCGCAGTCGTGGAGAAGAGCGGCGATGGCAGCACGCGGATTCGCGGCGTGGCGGTCTCAAAAGCGACCGCTCTGAAGTCGGGCATGAAGCCAAGCTGCTAATACGGAGGTTCGCCGTGGACACGAAAATCAATTCGTACGATCTTGTCATTGCCCGATGCTTCTTGGCTCTCATCTTCGTCATCGAGGGTATCTCGAAAATTTCCGACGCAGATGTAACGCGACACTACATGCAGGCCCGGCATCTGCCCGGAGGCCTACTCTGGCCTGTGATCCTATTCGAGATCGGCTCCGGTCTGCTCACCGCAGTGGGCTACCAAACGCGTGTGGTTGCCGCCGCACTCTCGGTCTACTGCCTCCTGACGGCGGCCATCTTTCACACGAGTCTGTCCGATCAGGTGCAAAACCTCATGCTTCTCAAGAATATCGCCATGGCAGGCGGTTTCATGCTCCTCTCGTATCTAGGCGCTGGACGGATCAGCATCGATGGCAGGCTCGCAATCCCTTCATTGCGTGTCATTTCCCGAAGGAACTCGATTCCTGATGAGCGTGCTCGCTAAGTGGGCGCGACGACCGAGTGGCGGGAAACTGGTGATCGAGCTTCGATAAGCAGCTTGTAGTCATAGCAGCATGTTCACGCGGCCCGGCGGGTCAACCGGCCCAAGCGTGCTCCTGAAACGGCGCTTCGAGAGGAGTCTTTGTGACGCTTCCGGTGTAATTCGTGATCGTGGACGCGGCAACGATGGCAATGACTTCGAGCGCATGGTCCTTGCCGAAGCCAGCCGCGATAAAGCGGCCAATGTCCGCATCGGCCACTCGCCCGCGCGTTTCGATCATCTTTCTCGCCAGCGCTGACAAGGCGGCGAGCTTCCCGTCTTCAGGCAGACGACCCTCGCGAATGGCCTGGACATCCATCGGATTGAGGCCTGCCTTGAGTGCCAAAGCCGTATGGAACGCTACGGCCCAAGTGCACGCGTTGACCACCGCATCGGTGAGCAGCACGGTCTGGATCTGCGCCTCCGTGAAGCTTCCTCCGTGCACATTGCCGAATAGACCGACGAGGCTGTTAATTAGCACCGGAGAGGTCGCCATCGCACCGGCAATATTCGGGATCATTCCGAACGCAGCCTGCAAGCTTTGCAGTGCTTGCCGCGAGGGTTCTGGAGCAGAATCGATGGTGTGAACCGGGAAGTTTGTCATGTGAATCCTCTCATATTGATGTTGATAAGTTGCTACGGCCGTCCGCTCAATTTCATTTCAGGGCACTGTAAGTCACCGGCACCCAGGCGTAGGCCTTACCTTCGGCACGTATATGACCGATGCCGGGAAACGATAGGTGTGCTGTGCCTACGAGATATCCCGCCTTCGCGGCGTCCGCGTAGGCGCGCCGGCGTTGCATCGCGGCGCTTTGGCTGTCGACATCGAATTGAACCGTCACCGAGGGTTCGCGGAACTGTACGGCGGCGACATGCACCAAGTCGCCCCATAGCACCATCTTTTGACCTCGGCTCTCAATCGAATAAATGCTGTGTCCTGGGGTGTGTCCCGGCGCAGCGATCACCTCGATGCCCGGAACGAGCTGGGTGTCCCCTTCGAAGGGTTTGAACTTGCCGGCGGCGATGTACGGATTCACCGACGCCATCGCACCCTTGAAAAAGTCCTTCATCGCCGCAGGCGATTTTTCGAGATTCGCCTCGTTGAGCCAAAAATCGGCGTCCCGCTGATTGGCTCGGAGCACCGCGTTCGGGAACGCGAGCTTACCCTCCGCTATCAGGCCGCCGGCATGGTCGGGGTGCATATGGGTGAGATAGACCTCGTCGATCTGTTCGGGCCGGTAACCGGCCGCTTTCAGGTTCATCAGCAGATTGCCCGCGGTGGGACCCATCAGGCTGCCGCACCCCGTATCTATCAGCACCAGATTGGCGCCGGTATTGATGAGGAATGCGTTGACCGAGGCATCGAAGGGTGACTTCAGAAAGTTCCGCGCTAGGGCCTTCTCGGTCTCAGACTCGGTGGTGTTGGTCATAACCGACGCCGGCAACGACAGCGTGCCGTCATTCAGCACGGTCACTTCGAAATCGCCGAGCATCGTGCGATAGTACCCGGGGGCTTGAGTCTTGATCTGCGGGGCTGCGGCATGCGCGGCATTGAGCGCGATGGTGCTACTGATCAATATCGCCAGCGTGCGTTGCCATCCTCGGAATAGTCTCATGCAGCTTTCCATTGTGATTGCGGTAACAGCCGCACTGTGAAAGCTCGTGGTCATCGTAGTTTTCCTTGATGGCGGTTTTTGTGTGTCTGGCATGGCAGTGGCCGTGGCGCTAAGCGGCAGGCTGCTGAACATAAAAGGCAATGTAAGGCCACGATTGATGGCCGTATTGCCAATAACCCCTCGATTCTCGCCACACTACTAAATGAGCTCGTAGAATCCTAGACGAGCCGCGATCCGCCGTGCCGTTGCCTCACGCTGTGCGGTAATCTTTCGATACGACCGTTTCGCCTGCTCTAGAATTGCCGGCGGTGCGCTCTCAGGTGTGCCACTGTTGAAGGGCGGTTCGGGCGCATACACCATATCGAGCTGAATAGACTGCGCTACCTCCTCGCCGCGCAATTCGGCGGCGAGACGCAACGCGCCGTCGATACCTGCGGTAACGCCGGCGGCAAATACGTAATTGGCGTCCATGACGACTCTCTCATTTACGGGTATCGCGCCGAAACACGGCAATAGCTGAAGGGACGACCAGTGAGTCGTCGCGCGGCGTCCCTTTAGCAATCCGGCGGCACCGCAAAGCAGAGCTCCGGTGCAAACGGAGAAAATGTAGAGCGCGCCCGCGGCCTGTTTCTGAATCCAGGCGATTACTTCTTGGTCTTCCATCAACGCTTCCTGTCCGAACCCTCCCGGAACGTGTAGAACATCGAGCGCCGGCGCCTCCCCGAGCGTCGCGTCTGGAATCAAGCGCAATCCATGGAGGTCGCGAACGGGCGAGACCGTCTTGGCGTAAGTCTGGTAGGTCGAGTTTGGGACCCGCGACAGCACTTCGAAGGGTCCTGTTAGATCAATCTGATCCATTCCGTCAAACATGAGAGAACCGATTAGCAGATGGGTGTCGAGTGGCGTCACGTGTAGTTCCCGTTGGTAAATCAAGGGTAGACAAGAGCAATTTACACAGGCAGGCTTTGGCGATAATGCCAAAGCACCCTCGGTCTGCGCCAAGTCCTGTTCGCGTCGTTGAATTGCTGGCTTTTCCGTTGGTACAGTTGCTCGACGTCACCGGACCGGCTCAAGTGTTCGCCTCCGCCAACGATTTCGTACTCGAATCTGGAGGACGCCCACCCTATGAGCTAAAGGTTGTGGCGCAAAGCGGTGCGCAGGTGACGGCTTCAGCCGGCCTCAAGCTATCGACCCAGTCGCTTCCGCTCGAGGGCGTGGCTGTGGACACGTTGATGGTGGCCGGCGGCCGAGGCGTTGAGGCGGCGGCGGCGGACCCTGTGATTATCGATTGGGTGCAGCTGCGAGCCAAACGGGCACGCCGCATCGCTTCCGTGTGCACCGGGGCATTTCTGCTGGCAGCCTCTGGCCTGCTTGATGGGCGCCGCGCCGCGACCCATTGGTCCTATTGCGCCGAACTTGCTCGCCGCTTCCCCAGGGTGCGCGTCGAATCAGATCCAATCTTCGTGCGCGACGGTTCGGTGTGGAGTTCGGCTGGTGTGACAGCCGGCATCGATCTAGCACTCGCGCTCGTAGAAGAAGATTTGGGATCCACGGTAGCGCTGGCCGTAGCGCGATATCTGGTTGTTTTTATGAAGCGGCCTGGTGGACAAGCGCAATTCAGCACCGCGCTGGCGCTACAAACTGCGGACGATAAGTTTGGGGCACTTCATGAATGGATCAACAAGCACTTGGGCGATGATCTACCGCTTCCCGTATTGGCCGATCAAGCCGGAATGAGCGAGCGAAGTTTTAGCCGGCATTATGCTGAGGCGACCGGCCTTACCCCCGCCCGCGCTATCGAGCGACTGCGGGTGGAAGCGGCGAGGCGACTATTGGGGGAGTCGGGCCTGCCAGCGAAGCGGATCTGTCAGCGTTGCGGGTTCGGCTCGGAGGAGACAATGCGCCGAAGCTTCCTGCGACTGCTAGCAGTTACCCCACAAGAGTATCGCGCGCGGTTCAGCGTTTGAGGGCTGCACCTCCAGCTGTAGCCGCTCGGGCACATAACCGGCGTCGATTGGAGTCGTTAAGAATGGTAGCGGTGCGCAGTTCGTGTTTTCCATCTCATGCGTTATACGAACTTGCGTTGCGCCGCGGCAATTCGCGAAGGGACCGCCACCGATGAGAACGATTTGCATGCCGCGGCCGCAAGTGTCATCGAGATTCGTAGACGCCTCGCTCCATGGTCAACCGTGATATTGATGCCGCGTTCCATGCATTGGTGAACAGAAGAGCGTGTACCCTGTCGGCGGTCATTTTGCTGGTGGCGCCGCTGGGACTTAGTGAAGCCTGCG
>JBEKWD010000169.1:0-6114 GCA_049513435.1 Steroidobacteraceae bacterium
GCGCTGTTGAAGATTGCGCTCTGCAAAGCTCCGGCCTTGAGGAGTGCCTCTTCCGCACGCTTGCGAGCGGTATTATCGGTCCCGATCAGCAGGTAGCCGATGATCACGCCTTCCGCATCGCGAAGCGCCGTGACCGACACGACTGCGGGGAAGCGACTGCCGTCCTTGCGGATGTAGGTCAGCTCGTAGATATCCTCGATGCCTCGGGAGGCCTTGAACACCAGTGCCTCGAACCCCGGCGCGATCTGAGTTTGCAGTTCGGCGCTCAGGGCCTGTGCGCGCGCAATGATCTCCTGTGGATCGGAGATATCGGCTGGGGTGATCTTATTCAGCACCTCTTCGGCGGTGTAACCGAGCATGCGTTCGGCACCGACGTTGAATATCTGGATGACACCCTTCGCGTCGGTGGCAATGCTGGAGAAGTTAGCGCTATTGAAGATTGCGCTCTGCAAAGCTCCGGCCTCGAGCAGCGCGCCTTCCGCACGCTT
Source organism: Steroidobacteraceae bacterium (assembly GCA_049513435.1). GTDB lineage: Bacteria > Pseudomonadota > Gammaproteobacteria > Steroidobacterales > Steroidobacteraceae > FEN-1191. The sequence continues at coordinate 489 of JBEKWD010000169.1, forward strand.
GCGAGCGGTATTATCGGTGCCGATCAGCAGGTAGCCGATGATCACATCTTCGGCATCGCGCAGTGCCGTGACCGACACGACTGCGGGGAAGCGGCTGCCGTCCTTGCGGATATAGGTCAGCTGGTAGATATCCTCGATGCCTCGGGAGGCCTTGAACACCAGTGCCTCGAACCCCGGTGCAATCTGAGTTTGCAGTTCAACGCTCAGGGCCTTCGCACGTGCAATGATCTCCTGTGGATCGGAGATATCGGCTGGGGTGATCTTATTCAGCACCTCTTCCGCGGTGTAGCCGAGCATGCGTTCGGCGCCGACGTTGAAGAGCTGGATGACGCCCTTCGCGTCAGTGGCAATTTTGGAGAAATTAACACTGTTGAAGATCGCCTTCTGCAGGGCTCCGGGTTCGAGGAACGTCTCGCTGCTGCGGATGTCCTGAGCGATCTCCGGTATGGGGCTAGCGGGCTTCGGGGTTGAGAGAGCACGGGACTTCATGGATATTGTCGGTCTAAAGTAGCGAGCGATGAGCCCGGATGACTAGTTTTGGGACGATGCGGCTTGTGGCTCGCTGAACTCAGCGATGGCGACGAGCCTTGCCAGGTGGCCACCTGCTGACTTGGCGCTCTTGAGTGCCTGCTCGGCAGCCGCAATCAGATCATCGGGAACGGCGCCTTCAATTGACGTCCCGGTGGGGCTGCCCGCGCCGGCTTTCTTGGCGGTCGAGCGCGAAGAGTCACGACAGCCGCCACCCACTGACAGTGTAATGTGGCCCGTGCCCGTCGATGTGGCGTGCAGTATCTGCAAGGCGTCAACCGCACCGATAGCGCGTTGTGCAACGGTGTTAGCGGCTTGAAGCGCCGTTTCCGGCAAGAGCAACGCGAATGCCCCGCCCGCATAACGGCCCAACACGTCGGTGGGTCGGTGCGCCGCCGAACGCAGCGCGTCGGCAATGCGGCGCAGGCAGACATCGCCCTTCTCCTCGCCAAACTCGGTGTTGTATGCGCTGAAGCCATCGATGTCCACCAGCAGCAACGACAGAGGTGCGCCGGAGCGCCGAGCACGCTGCCACTCCTGCATTAGACCCTTCTCCAGCTGTCGGCGGGTGGCGGCGCCAGTAAGGAAATCCATTTTTACGGCGCCGCGCAGCGTATCGGACAGCATCTTGATGCGCTGGAAGGTCCGCACACGCGCCAGCACTAGAGCCGCATGGGGTGGCTTGCTGATGAAGTCTGCTGCGCCGAGCTGCAGTCCCATGGCTTCCAGCTGCGCACTTTCGTGGCTGGTGACGAAGATGATCGGCACCTGTGCCAGCGCCGGGTCGCTCTTGAATGTCTTGCATATCTCGAAGCCGCTGAGCTCGGGCATGTCAACATCCAGCAGCACGAGATCGGGAACGGATTCACGCGCCAGCTTGAGCGCCACGTGACCCGAGGTTGCGAATCGAAGTGGTTCGAAATCGCTGAGGATACGGCTCATGACGCGAACCACCGTAGAGTCGTCGTCGACCAGAAGAATGCTGAATGCCTCTCGAGCTTGCATACGGTGTCCTACCGGCGCCTGCCCACGGGTCCTGGTGCTCACTCCAGTGGTTCGGTCAGCAGTGCCTCGGTGAATGTCCTCGGGTTGTGCCCATGCGCTCCGCTGTGGCCGCTATCCCGCGCTCATCGATGGCCGCCAGTTGTCTCCCGGCGACAGGGCCGATTCGATCGCGTCGGCCAATGACGTGGCATCGAAGGGCTTTGTCAGGAACGCTACGGCACCCAGCTTCTTCGCCCGCTCACGCAGCGCCGGCTTGTCGCTTGAGGTCATGAAGATGACCGGTGTCGCTGCCGAGCCGCTCAGATTCTGTAGACGATCGGCGACCAGGAATCCGTCTCCGGCCGGCAGTGAAATATCCAGAACGACGACATCCGGTTGGTTTTTAAGAACGGCAGATACGGCGCTCACGGCATCTTTGGCCGTATATACCGTGTACCCCATGCTCTTGAGGCGCACGCCCACGCCGAGCAGTATGGTGTTGTCATCGTCAACCAGTAACACGGTTTTCATCGAATTCCTTCCCTGCTGATCCGTCTCTAATGCAATGTAGTGCCGGCCTGCCCTTTGTCCAGGACTTGGTCAGGATCTCTGAGCAAAAAGGTTTTTGCGTGATCCGAAGTGGCGCTTGCGGTGCGATCTTGCAGTACGTCCATGTCGGCGCGAGCCTTGATTCCACTGCGTAAGATAGCGATGGCGGCGGTGTGGGCGTCGCTGCTCGGTACCGGCGCTAACGTGTTCGCCGAAAGTACCGCACGGGTGGTTATGAGTCTCCTCGGTGACAGCGTTGCCTTGACCTGCGCAACGCTGACTCGCTGGCTCGGCAGGCGCGTGCTTTCTGGCGCTGGGACCCAATTGCGTACCGCGCTCCAGATCAACCGATGCATCGATGCATCGCGATTCTGAGCTGACTCCTTCAGGATAGGTTTTTGACCGTGCCTCACGCGCATTTTGAACATCCGGCTCTCCTCGGGATTTATCGGAGTTCCGTATTCCCGAGCGAAGTGATTGAATTAGCCATCTATCGCCCCGGCAGCGCGCGACTCTGTTCGCTGGCAGACATACTGGTGGCTATCGGCTGGAGCTCGCATCAATCTGTGACGCGCCACACGTTAACCACCGATGAAGGGATCGAACAACGGCTGACGGCTATAGCGCGGACGCCGAAGTGTCGCTTAGCCCGGCTAGCAGTTTACTGCTTGCTGATTTCGATGAACCAGTCGACTCCGCCCGATTCGATATTATGGGCCGCGGCGTAGCTGCCCTGATTGAGTGCCACTGCGACGTTGAGCAGGCTGTTGATGTAGACCAAAGGCTGCCCAACCGGCACTTCAGCGAAGGTACGCCGATACGTCGCGACCGACTCATCGATCAACTGATCGTTGTGATAGATGCGCACGCGCAGCCGGTCGCCCAGAGCGGCATTCAATTGGTCGAAGAGTGTCTTGGGTATATTGGTCCAGACATTGCCATATTGTATGTCGAGCACCGGGATCAGACCCGTCAGTTTGCCGTCGCGGAGTTCGGCTTTGCGGTAGGGGATCGTGATCAGCGCCGTAGGCGACAGCTGCGGACCAACCTGTTCGAAGCTGATGACGCCGGCCGCCAGTCGCGCACCGGTGTAAGCATAGACATCGCGGCCGTGGAAGGTATGCGACTCCCCGGAACCCGGACGACGATTGACTCGTTCATCGATTTGGCGCAGTTCGGCAATCCCATCTCGTTCTGCCACCAGCGACAGCAGGCCGTTATTCGGACCGACAAAATATTGTCCCGTGCGCGTCTTGAGTACCACGGAGAGTCGATCGGTGCCGACGCCGGGGTCGACGACGGCGACGAACACCGTGCCCCGCGGCCAGAATTCCTCAGTCTGATAGAGCCGATAGGCGCCCGTGAAAATGGTCGGGTTATCGTGGCTCAAATCGGAGATCAGCAAATCCTGTGAGATACCATAGGCGACACCTTTCATTTCCGAAACGGCGCCGTCCTGCGTACCGAAGTCGGTCAGTAGCACCAAGGGTGCACGCGCGAACACCGGTGTGCAGCACCACAGCAGGCAGCAGAGCAATAAAGTTCGCACGGTGTTTGCAGTCATCGGAGTCGAAGGAGGCAGCGTTGCAGAAGAAGAATAAATGCACCTTCGCCGTCACGCAAGCGGCACCCGACACATCGATTTGATGGCAAGCTACGTTTTCGACGAGATTAGGTCATCAGTACTTTCGAATGTGTAATCACAGTTGAGGCCCGGCCATTGAGAACAGTCATCGGATGGGGTTGTGCTTCGCTAGCGGGGGCGTTCGGTTGGTGGCTCGGCGACTACGTTAATATCGGCGTCGCACTGATTCTTGGCGTTGTTGCGAGCAGTGTTGGCCTGTACTACGGCCAAAAGTGGTTCGATAACAATCTAGGATAGCTCCGTGCCGATGCCGTCGAGAACAATCCATCACCGACGGTAAGTGCGACCGTTTGACGTTCTCTGACCTTCGTCGATAGCTCGTCGCTCCACCGCGCCAGCGGTGAGCTGCAGGGCAACATAATTCGAATCGCCGCGGTCGCCGTTCGCAGACGTGCGGTGGGGCAGACACGTTGCGTACGCACAGCCTTCAAGGCTAACTGGCATCGCAATTGAAAGGGCATACCCGTCGTGAGGCGGGGACGCAAAGCCTCCGGTCTTTGTTCCGATAGGGACATTAGATAGCGGGGTTGCCGGCTTCGCCGCGACGCGTGGGCTTCGTGACGCTACCGTCAGTCCGCTTCTCTCCTATCGATACGCAATCGCCAGAGCGCTTTTACGGCTTTTAGCCATTAGCGAGGCGAATGCACTTGATGATCCAACGACGTTGGGGATTTTTGGCCCAGATGCTGAGCGCACTGGTCATTTCGGTGGTCCTGCTGACCGGATGCGGAGGCTCAACGCAGAGCGCCAGTACTGGGAGTGATGCGAGCAGCAGCGTGGTAGCTGTTACTCCGCCGACGAGCACGGGCACGGGCAGCACCGTTGCCTCCACCCCCGTGGCCTCTACGCCGGTGGCCTCTACGTCAAACTCTAGCGGCTCATCGAGTGGCGCCACGACATCCACGACTAACGTCACGCTGTCATGGTCCGCTCCGACCGAGAATACCAATGGCAGCGCCTTGACCAATCTCGCCGGGTATATCATCTACTACGGTACCAGTGCGAGCGCGATGACGCAGACGATTGACATCAACACGGTCGGCATGCTGACCTACGTGGTTGACAACCTCAGCGCGGGCAGCTGGTATTTCCAGATCGTGGCAGTCAACTCTGCGGGCGAACAGAGCACTCCCTCGGCTACAGTCAACGCCAGCATCTGAAAATTCCGCTGGGATTTCGCGACACAAATAACCCCGACGGCATGGCAAACAGCGAGTAGCGCGTTTGACGCGCTACTCGCGCAAGCGGCCGGCACCGCTCTCCGAATCAAGCAGCTGCCGTCGGCCACCGTGATGCCCTCGAAGGGGCCGGTGACTTACTTCGAAATGCTCCTGTGCGCCAACGTTACGAGCGTAGACTCTCGCGTCGGAGCTGTTATGAGAGTTGTCGCATCGCCACGCATCCGCATCGGTATCTCCGGCTGGCGCTATAAGCCGTGGCGCGGCACGTTCTATCCGAAGAGCCTGCCACAGCGCGCTGAGCTCCAATTTGCTTCGAAAGCGCCCCCATCATCGAGATCAACGGTACTTTTTACTCGCTGCAGCGGCCCGATAGCTTTGCTCAGTGGTACGAGCAGACACCCGACGATTTCCTGTTCTCGCTGAAGGCACCACGATATATCACGCACATTCGCCGGCTGCGGCAGGTCGAGAAGCCGCTCGCCAACTGGTTCGCTTCTGGCTTGTTCAATTTGCGCGAGAAGCTCGGTCCGATCCTATGGCAGTTTCCACCGACCTATAAGTACGATGCGGCGAGGATGAGCGAGTTTCTTGCGATGCTGCCGATGGACACCAAGACGGCCGCCGCTCTTGCGCGCAAACGCGATGCTTTCATGAAAGGTCGCACCCAACTGGCGATCGACGCCAATCGACCGCTGCGCCATGCCATCGAAATCCGGCACGAGAGCTTCGCGCATCCAAG